>JAJZTO010000379.1:1534-3257 GCA_021848865.1 Myxococcales bacterium | reverse complement strand
GGGACGCGGCGGGTCATGGTCCCGGAGTGCCAGTGCTCCAGCACCCGGCCGGTGCAGAGCCACAGATCGAAGGCCTGGTCCGGGACCTCCGGCGGCTCGGCGTAGGGCCGGAAGAAGATCTTGGCCTTGCCGGCGAGCCCCCTCGGCTTCGGGTCGGTGACCTTCTCCAGGTCGCCCTGCGGCAGGGCCTTCAGCGCCTTGCCGTAGAAGTCGATGCCGCTCCCCTTGGCGGCGTACGGGTCGAACCGCTCGTTGAAGCGCCAGGGCGTCTCCTTGCCGTCCACCACCGGCCAGCGCAGGCCGCGGACGTCGTCTCGCAGGTAGACGTCGAAGGGGGCCAGGTCGTGGCCGTGGCCGCGCCCGAAGGCCGCGTACTCCTCGAAGAGCGCCTTTTCCGGGAACCAGTCGAGGCCACCCGCGGCCACGGTGCAGTTGGCGGCGTCACGGGCCACCGGGTCGGGCCAGGCCACCTTGCGGTTCACCGGGGTCGCGAAGAGCACCTCGTGGAGCGTCTGGTCGGGGCGGTAGCCCATCGCCGCCGCCTCGCCCAGCACGCCCGGGAGCGTCGCGTCGGCGAAGCCCGGGGCCTGGAGGCCCGGGACCTTCTGCTCGCCCCAGACCTCCGAGAGCTTGAAGCGCTTGGAGAACTCCATCACCTGCCAGAGGTCGCTGCGCGCCTCGCCGGGCGGGTCCACCACCTGGCGCCAGAGCTGGGTGCGCCTCTCGCTGTTCCCGTAGCCGCCCCACTTCTCGAAGATGATGGCGCTCGGCAGGATGAGGTCGGCCACCTTGGCCGAGAGCGTCGGGTAGACGTCGGAGACCACGATGAAGTTGTCGAGCTCCCGCGCCGCCCGGAGCCAGTGGTTGGCGTTGGCGCTGGACTGGAAGGGGTTGGTGACCTGGACCCAGAGCCACCGGATCTTCCCGTCCTCCAGGTCCCGCATCATCTGGACGATGTGGCTGCCGATCTTCGGGTTGAGCGTCTTCGCCGGCAGGCGCCAGAGGTGCTCGGTGTGGGCCCGGTGCTCGGCGTTGTCCACCACCATGTCGGCCGGGAGGCGGTGGGCGAAGGTCCCCACCTCGCGCGCCGTGCCGCAGGCGGAGGGCTGGCCGGTGAGCGAGAAGGCGCCCTCCCCCGGCTTGGCCTGCTTCCCGAGCAGCAGGTGCAGCATGTAGGCCTGCTCGTTCACCCAGGTGCCGCGGGTGTGCTGGTTGAAGCCCATCGTCCAGAAGGAGACGGCCTTGCGTCCCTTCTCGGTGTAGAGGTCGGCGAGCTGGACGAGCTTCTTCTGGAAGGCCTCCAGGCCCTCGTCCGGATCGCCCTTCGCCAGGCGGCTCACGTGCTCCAGGGTGTAGGGCTCGACGCCCTTCTTGAACTCCTCGAACGTGATCTGCCAGTGGGCGGCGGCCTTGGCCGCCTTGGCGCCGTCGGTCCGCAGGCCGTAGCCGATGTCGGTGGGGCCGGCGGCGAACACGCAGTGCGCCTTCACGAACGGCTCGTCCACGGCGCCGCGGGCGACGACCTCGCGCGCCAGGAAGTTCCAGATGGCCAGGTCGGTGTTGGGCTTGAAGACGATCTCGAGGTCGGCCATCTCGGAGGAACGGTTGCCGTAGGTGGTGAGGTTCACCACCTTGTATCGCGGGTCGCCGAGCCGCCGGTCGACGACGCGCGCCCAGAGCATGGGGTGCATCTCGGCCATGTTCGCGCCCCAGAGCACCACCG
>JAJZTO010000379.1:0-1524 GCA_021848865.1 Myxococcales bacterium | reverse complement strand
ATCTGATGTCGTCGTAGCAGCCGGCCGGCTCGTCGATGCCGAAGGTCTGCATGAAGGCGGCGACCGCCGAGGCCATGCAGTGGCGGGCGTTGGGGTCGATGTTGTTGGTGCGCCAGCCGGCCTTGGCCAGCTTCACCGCCGCGTACCCCTCCTGGATGGTGTACTGCCCCGAGCCCATGATGGCGACGCCGGTGGGGCCGAGCGCGCGGTGCGTGCGCTTGAACTCGGCCTCCATCACGTCGAAGGCCTCGGTCCAGGTGACCGGGACGAAGTCGCCCTTCTTGTCGAACTTGCCGTTCTTCTTGCGCAGCAGCGGGCGGGTGAGGCGGTCCTCGCCGTAGGGGATGAGCGGGAGGTTCAGCCCCTTCACGCAGAGCAGGCCGCGGTTCACGGGCGAGTCGGGGTCGCCCTTCACCGCCGCGACCTTGCCGGCGTGCGTGGCCACCAGGATGCCGCAGCCCACGCCGCAGAACCGACAGACGCCCTTCTCCCACTTCCAGCCCTGCCGCTCCCCCTCGGCCGCCTGGGCCGGGCTCAGGATGCCGGCCGCCCCCACCGCGGCGCAGGTGGCGCCAGCCTGCAGCAGTTCGCGCCGTGTCGGATGCCAGGTCATGTGCGCCTCCCGCGGGCGCGCCCGTCCGGGCGCCCGCGCGTCGATGGTGCGTCAGGCTTCGACATTAAGCGCCGGCGCGGCCACTCTTCCAACCCCAAAGTTGCGGGAACCGCCCTTTGCTCCGATGGGGGCCCACGGGGCGGCGGGGAGCGGAACCTCTAGGTTCGGGGCCCGGGCGCATCGGGCCCCCGCGGGCCGCGGGGTCCCGCCTCGCCCGCCAGGGGCAGGCGCCAGCCCCTGCGGATGGCACCGATCCGGAGGGCCAGGCAGAGGGCCACGCCGGTGGCGGTCCCGGCCGCCGGGGGAAGGCCGAGGAGCCTTCCCGCCACCTCCGCGGCGGCGCCCGCCAGCGCCGCCACCGCGTAGAGGTCCTCCCGCAGGATCACCGGGATCTCGACGAGGAGCAGGTCCCGGGCCACGCCGCCCCCGACGCCGGTGAGCATGCCGAGCAGCGGGGCCACCCCGGGCCCGATCCCGTGCTCCAGGGCGCGGTGGGTCCCGGAGACCGCGAAGAGCGCCAGCCCGGCGGCGTCGAAGATCAGCACCGGGCTGCGGAGCCGCTCCACCGCCCGGGGCCAGGAGAAGGCCAGCACACCGGCCAGCGCCGCCGCGCCCATGTGGCGGCCGTCGCGCAGGGCGGCCGGCGGGACCTCGCCCACGAGGAGGTCGCGCAGAACGCCGCCGGCGTTCCCGGCAACGGCCGCCACCACCAGGACGCCGAAGAAGTCGAGGCGACGGCGGACGGCGGCCGAGGCCCCCGAGAGCCCGAACACGAAGGCGCCGGCCAGTTCGAGCGTCGTGGTCAGGCCGGGCACGGCGGGGCTCCCGGCGGGTCAGCGGCGCCCGCCCCGGCGGCGGGCCGGGGCGGGCCGTGCGTCGGGCTGCGCCACCGCCATCGCCGGGAGGTAGCC
>JAJZTO010000378.1 GCA_021848865.1 Myxococcales bacterium | reverse complement strand
GCCTGGGGCTAGGGGACGAGGACGGCGCGGCGCGTGAGCTTCCGCGCGTGCACCTCCTCGAAGACGCGGTTGATGTCGGCGAGCGGGCGGCGCTCGACGAAGGGCGCCAGCACCACCTTGCCGTCCAGCACCAGGTCGAGCGCCGCCGGGTACAGCTCCGGCGGGCAGCCCCAGTTGCCGAGCGCCCGGGCGTGGAAGGCCATCAGGTTGGAGAGGCGGACCTCCACCTTGTCCATGGTGAAGCCCACCACCGCCAGGGTGGCGCCGTGGACCAGCAGGCTCCAGGCGGTGGCCTGGCCGGCCGCCGTGCCGGAGGTCTCGAAGATGGCCCACTCCCGCGACGGGAGCTTGCTCGCCCGGGCGAACTCGCCGATCTCCTTCTTCAGCGCCCTGGCGTCGAGCTGGCGGGTGTTGAAGGTCTTGGCCGCGCCGTGGGCGCCGATGAGGTCGAGCTTGGGCTGGTCCACGTCCACCGCCACCACCGTGGCGCCCAGGGCGCGGGCGATCTGGACGGCGTAGCCGCCCACGCCCCCCACCCCGATGACCACCGCCAGCTGGCCGGGCCGGACGCCGGCCTGGACCACCGCCTGGTAGGGCGTGGTGACGGCGTCGGCCACCACCGAGAGGTCGGCGAGCGCGATCCCGGCCTTGGCCAGGCGCCCCTCGTCCACCGCGCACAGGCCGCGCGCGGGCACGGCGACGTGGGTGCCGAAGGCCCCCTGGATGTCGTTGCCCGGCATCTTCTGGGAGGGGCAGATGGTGCCCCGGCCGCGGCGGCAGGCGTCGCACTCGCCGCAGGGGATCACGGCCGGGACGATGACCGCCTTGCCCAGCCAGGCCTCGGCGCCGGGGCCGGCCTTCACCACCCGGCCGCTGATCTCGTGGCCCAGCGCCAGGGGCAGCGGCAGGTTGGTGCGGACGCCGTCGTAGAAGTAGCCCAGGTCGGTGTGGCACACGCCGCAGCCGGCCACCTCCACCACCACCGAGCCCGGTCCGGGCTCGCCGGGGTCGAACTCCTGGCGCTCCATCGGCTGGCCCACAGCGGTCATCATCCAGCGGTGCGGCATCGCGTCGCCTCCGTGAGGGCGGGTCCGGGGGCCGGGAGATCCGGCTCGAGGCCCGCCAGAACGGTACTGAACGGACCGGCGTTCAATTCGGTAATTCAGTACCAGAATGCGTTAGAAGCTGTCAAGGCCCCCGGCGGTCCGGCGGCGGGCCGCGGGCGGCGCTCCCGCCCGCCCGGCCGGGCCGCGGGGCCCCTCGCGGTCAGCCCTGGTCGGTGCCCGAGCCGCCGGGCGCGCGGAAGCGCTGGAAGTCCGGGGGGCGCCGCTCCAGGAAGGCGTTCTTCCCCTCGGTGGCCTCCTCGGTCCCGTAGTAGAGGCTGAGGCCGCCCACGCCCAGGTTGGTGACGCCGGCGACGCCGTCGGTCTCGGCGTGGAAGGCGTACTTCAGCATCTTCAGCGCCGTCGGGCTCTTGGCGAGCAGCTCGGCGCACCAGCGCGCCACCTCCTCGTCGAGCTTCTCCGGCGGCACCACCGCGTTCACCAGCCCCATCTGCAGCGCCTCGGCCGCCGAGTAGCGGCGGCACAGGAACCAGATCTCCTTCGCCTTCTTCATCCCCACCAGGCGGGCCAGGTCGCCGGTGCCGAAGCCCGGGTCGAAGCTCCCCACCCGCGGGCCGGCCTGGCCGAAGGAGGCGGTCTCGGAGGCGATGGAGAGGTCGCAGGCCACCTGGAAGACGTGGCCGCCGCCGATGGCGTAGCCGTTGACGCGGGCGATGACCGGCTTGGGGATGCCGCGGATCAGGGTGGTCACCTGCTGCCAGGCCACCTCGAGCGGGAGCGCGGCGACCGTCCCGCGGTAGCCGCCCTTCTCCCGCACCGACTGGTCGCCGCCGGTGCAGAAGGCCTTCTCGCCGGCGCCGGTGAGGACCACCACCCCGACCGCGCCGTCCACCCAGGCGTCGGTGAGCGCCTGGGTGAGCTCGTACACGGTGGCCGGGGTGCAGGCGTTGTGCTTGGCCGGCCGGTCGATGGTGATGGTGGCGACTCCGCCCTGCTTCACGTACCGGATGTCCTGGAAGTCCACGGTGCCTCTCCTCTCGATCAGCGGGATTCCCGGAGCAGCTCGCGGGCGATGACCAGCCGCTGGATCTGGTTCGCCCCCTCGAAGATCTGGGTCAGCTTGGCGTCGCGGAACATCCGCTCCACCGGGTAGTCCTGCATGTAGCCGTAGCCGCCCAGCACCTGGATGGCGTCGGTGGTGACGCGCATGGCGGCGTCGGAGGTGAACACCTTGGCCATCGAGGCCAGCTTGGTGTTCCGCTCGCCGCGGTCGAAGAGGTGGGCGGCCCGGTACACCAGGCCGCGCGCCGCCTCGACCAGCGTGGCGCCGTCGGCCAGGATCTGCTGGATCATCTGGTGCGAGGCGAGCGGCTCGCCGAAGGTGGTGCGCTGCCGGGCGTAGGCGATCGTCTCCGCCAGCGCCCCCTCGGCGATGCCCAGCGCCTGCGCCCCCACCGCCGGGCGGGACATGTCGAAGTCCTTCATGGCGAGCAGGAAGCCCTTCCCCTCCTCGCCCAGCAGGTTCCCGGCCGGGACCCGCACCTCGTCGAGGATCACCTCGGCGGTGTTGGAGCCCCGCTGCCCCATCTTCTTCTCGATCTTGCCGATGGAGATCCCGGGGCTGGCCCGGTCCACCGCGAAGAAGGAGAGGCCCTCGCGCCCCGGCGCCGCCGAGGTCCGCGCCAGCACCGTGTAGATCCCGGCCCGCGCGCCGTTGGTGGCGAAGCACTTGGTGCCGGTGAGGACCCACTCGCCGCCGTCGCGCACCGCGGTGGTGCGCAGGCCGCCCACGTCGGAGCCGGCCCCCGGCTCGGTGACCAGGTAGGCGACCAGCTCCCTCCCCCCGGCCATCCGTGGCAGCAGCCGCTCCAGGAGCTCGCGCCGGGCGCCGTGGAGGATGGGGAAGCTCCCCACCGCCTGGATGATGAGCAGCAGCGCCGAGGAGGCGCAGACGGTGGCGATCTCCTCCACCGCCGCGCACAGCGCCGTGCCCTGGTCCCGCTCCGCGCCCCCGTGCTCCGGCGGGAAGGTGAGCGTCATCAGCCCCAGCTCCCAGAGCAGCCCCTCCACCTCCGGGTCGGGCCCGCCCCCGGCGTCGAGGGCCGCGGCCCGCGGGCCGACGCGCTCCCGCGCCACCCGCCGGACGGTGGCGCGGAGGGAGTCCAGCTCCTCGCTGCTCGAGAACATCGGTGCTCCCT
>JAJZTO010000018.1 GCA_021848865.1 Myxococcales bacterium | reverse complement strand
TTCCGATCTAGCGCCCGCTGCTGCCCCTGGCTCGCGAAGGGCCGGGCCCCGTGCTCGCCGACCGCCAGCACCAGGTCGTCGGCGTGCGGGCCGGCCGTGGTGTAGCCGCGCTCCCGGTCGCGGGCGAGCCGCTGCGCCAGCGCCTCCTCGAGGCGGGCCGCGAGCTCGGCCTCGGCGCCGTCGAGGCGCAGCCCGGCGGCCGGCCGGTAGGCGAGGAGCGCCGGGGGTGCGCCGGGCCCGGAGATGGCGGCGAAGGCGGCCGCCACCCGCGGCGCCAGCTCGGCGAGCAGCTCCCGCCGGCGGCGCCAGAGCCGGGCGGCGGCCCGGGCCAGCGGCGGCCGGAAGCTCTCCTCCACCCCGGGCGCGGCGTGGCGCAGCGCCGCGTTCCGGGCCCGCAGGGCCTGCAGGTACTCGCGGGCCTCGGCGAGGACCGCCGGCCAGCGGTTGAAGGCGGCGCGGTCGAGGAAGCGCCGGCGCAGCTCCGGGCCCCCCTTCACCAGCAGGAGATCGTCGGGGGAGAAGCAGACCGCCGCCCGCCCCTCGAAGTAGTCGACGAGCCCGGCCCCGGCCGCCAGGGGCTTGCCGTCGAGGAAGGCGGTGCGGTTGCCGTCGGCCACCTCCACCGCGGCCCGGCGCAGGCCGCCCGGGCCCTGGAAGCGGCCGGCCACCACCGCCCGCGCGGCGCCGAAGCGCACCAGCTCGGCGAGCCGCGCCGCCCGCAGCGGGCGGAGGGTGCAGAGCAGGTAGACGGCCTCGAGGAGGTTGGTCTTGCCCTGGCCGTTCCGCCCGACGAGGACGGTGGTCCGCGGCCCGGGGCTGAGCTCGGCCCGCTCGACGTTGCGGAAGTCCTGCAGCTCGAGCGCGGCGAGGAGCACTAGATCCGCATCGGCATGATGACCGCGGTGTAGCCGTCGTCGCCCTCCGGCTTCACCACGCCGGGCGAGAGGTCGTCGGCCAGCTCCAGCACCACGTCGGCGGTCGGGAGCGCCTGGAGCACGTCGGTGAGGTAGCGGGCGTTGAAGCCGATGCGCAGCGGCTCGCCCTGGTACTCGACCGGCACCTCCTCGCGGGCCTCGCCGAGGTCGGGGTTCTGCGACAGCACCTGGAGCAGGCCGGGGGCGAGGTCCAGCTTCACCGCGTGGGCCTTGTCGGAGGAGAGCAGCGAGATGCGGCGCAGCGTCTCCAGGAAGCGCAGCCGCCCGAGCTTCACCGACTTCTCGCCCTGCTTCGGGATCACCTGGCGGTAGTCGGGGAAGACCCCCTCGATGAGCCGCATCGCCAGGGTGACCCGCGGCCGGGTCACCACCGCGCTGTTCTCGACGAAGCCCAGCTTCACCTCCGGCTTCTCCTCGCCGCTCTCCAGCGCCTCCTGGAGGAGCTTCTTCAGCTCGGCGAGGCCCTTCTTCGGGAGGATGACGCCCTTCTTCAGGCCGAACTCCCCCTCCACCGGGCGCCGCGCCAGGGAGAGCCGGTGGCCGTCGGTGGCCACCATCCGCAGCTCGCCGCCGGAGGGCTCGAAGTAGACGCCGTTCAGGTTGTAGCGGGTCTCGTCGGTGGAGACCGCGAAGGAGGTGAGCTCGATCATCGAGAGCAGGTCGGCCGGCGACACCGTGCTCCACTTCACCTTGTCGAACCGGGGGAGGGCCGGGAAGTCCTCGGCCGGGAGGCCGACGATGCGGAACTGGGCCGAGCCGCTGGCCACCTCGAGGTAGTTGTTCTGGGCCTTCTTCAGGGTGACCCCTGCCTCGGGCAGCGACTTCACGATGTCGTAGAGGTGCCGGGCCGAGACCGCCACCGCGCCCTCGCGGGAGACCTCGCAGTCGTGCTCGCCGGAGACCGAGACGTCCAGGTCGGTGGCCGAGACGGCGAGCTTGCCGTCCTTCTTCGCCTCGAGCAGGACGTGGGAGAGGATCGGCATGGTCGTCTTCTTCTCGACGATGCCCTGCGACCGGGCGAGGGCCTTGGCCAGCTCCGGAACGCCGATCTTCAGTTCCATGGGAAGAGATCCTCTTTTCTCTTTCTATCGGAGACGTCGTAGGGGGCGAGGCCCTGTGGAGAACCGCCCTCCGGCCCGGGAACCGCTGGGGAAACCGCTCTGGACAACTTCCGGGACAGGCGCCCGGGACCGATGTGCAGCGCTACGTTGCCCGCCCGCTCCATCGCTGTCAACGCTCCGCCGACGGCGTTTCCACGCCCCGATCCGGCCCCGATCCACCGGCTCGCCGGCGCGTTGTCCACGCGCCGCTCCCCGCCGGGCCGCAGGGGGCGAGGCCGGCGCCGGCCGGTCAGGGGGCGAGGCGCCCGGTGAGGAGCGCCACCTCGCCGCGGAGCCTGGCGTCGCCCGCCATCAGCTCCCGGACGCGGTCCACCGCGGCGATGACCGTGGTGTGGTCCTTCTTGTTGAACTTCTCGGCGATGGTCTGGAGCGTCTCCTGGGCCAGCTCGCGGCACAGGAACATCGCCACCTGGCGCGGCTGTGCCACCTTCTGCTCCCGGGAGCTGGAGGTGAGCTTGGCCACCGTCAGGCCGTACTGGGCCGCCACCGCCTCCTGGATCTTCTCGATGGAGGGGCGGTAGCCCGGGGGCGGGATGACGTCGGAGAGCACGTCGCGCGCCAGCGGCTCGCTGATGGGCTCGCGCTTCAGCGAGGCGAAGGCGGCGAGCCGCATCAGCGCCCCCTCCAGCTCCCGGACGTTGGACTGGATGTGGGTGGCGAGCAGCGCCGCCACCGTGTCGGGCAGGTCGATGCGCTCCAGCTCCGCCTTCTTCTTGAGGATGGCGGCGCGGGTCTCGAACTCCGGGACGTCGATCTGGATGCGCATCCCCCACTCGAAGCGGGTGATGAGCCGGTCCTCCAGCCCCTTCAGCTCCTTGGGGCTGCGGTCGCTGGAGAGGACGATCTGGACGTGGCGGTTGTGGAGCTCGTTGAAGGTGTGGAAGAACTCCTCCGCCGTCTTGTCCCGCCCGGCGAAGAACTGGACGTCGTCCACCAGCAGGGCGCCGCACTCCCGGTACTTGTGCCGGAAGTCGGACATGGCGTTGCGGGAGAGGGCGTCGACGAAGTCGTTGGTGTACTTCTCCGAGGAGACGATGGCCACCCGCTGGCCCGGCTGCTGCGCCAGGATGGTGTTGGCGATGGCGTGGAGCAGGTGGGTCTTGCCGAGGCCGGAGTCGCCCCAGAGGAAGAGCGGGTTCCACTGCTTGCCCGGCTTGTCGGCGACGCCCTGGGCGGCGGCGAAGGCGAAGCGGTTCGACTGGCCGACCACGAAGCTGTCGAAGGTGTAGCGGGGGTTGGGGCGCCCCTCCCCCACCGGACCGCCGGCCGGTCCCGGCACCGGGGTGGGCGACGGCTCGGCGGGGTGGGCGGCCATCGCGCCCGGCGCGGGCCGCTCGTCCACCAGGATGCGGACGCCGAGCTTCCGGCCGACCAGCCCGGGGAGGAACTCCTCGAACCAGGCCCGGTAGTTGTCGTCCATGAAGTCGCGGTGGAACTTGGTGGGCGCCGCGATGTCGAGCTGCTCGCCCTCGAGCGCCAGCGGCCGGAGCGGGGCGAACCACCGCTGGTAGAGGTCGGGCCGGAGGCGCGCCCGCAGGTACTCGTCGATCCGCGCCCAGTGCTCCACGCCCGGAGACCGCAGGTCGCGTGCGCTCGATTCCATCGTCGAATACGCCCCCCGGGGAGGAGGCGAAGCTCCTTCCCGCGCCGTGCCGGCAGGCCGGCGGCCGTGCCACGTTTTCCGGATTCGATGTTCGGGCAGGCCCGGCGGCCGGCCCGGTGGATCGATGTCGTCCGCGCTTTTAGCGAAGGTCGGAAGCGCAGATCAAGCGACACGTACAGCGGCGCGGATCGAGGGCGCTTTTCGCGCTGGGGCGGAGACGACCCCGGAACGGGGCGCGGGCCGTCCGCGCGGGGGCCCGGGATCCTTGACAGCGCGCGGATGATCGGCAAGGGTGCCGCGCCATGAAGCGGACCTATCAACCCAAGAAGGTGAAGAGGAACAAGAAGCACGGCTTCCGCCGGCGGCTCAAGAGCGCGGCCGGCCGCAACGTCCTGAAGCGTCGGCGCGCCAAGGGCCGCAAGCGGCTCGCGGTGTCGGCGCCGAAGAAGTAGGCCGCCGCCGCGTGCGGTTCGGGAAGGCTTCCCGGCTGCGGCTTCGCCGCGAGTTCCTCGCGGTGCAGGAGCGCGGGAGGCGCCTGTCGGCCAGAGAGTACGCGGTGCTCGCCCTGCCCCACATCGGTCCCTGCGCCCGCCTGGGCGTCACCGTCTCCACCAAGGTGGGGAAGGCGGTGGCGCGCAACCGCGTCAAGCGCTGGGTGCGCGTCGCCTTCCGCGAGGTGGCCGAGGGGCTGCCGGCGGTGGACCTGGTGGTGATCGCCCGGCGCGGCGCCGTCGAGGGCGGGCTGGCGGCGGCGCGGCGGGCGCTCGCCGAGGCGGCCGGCGCCCTGGCCGCGGAGGCCCGGCGGTGATCGCCCGCCTCCTCCAGCTCTTGGTGCGGCTCTACCGGCTGCTGCTCGGGCCGGTGCTGCCTCCCTCGTGCCGTTTCTACCCGAGCTGCTCCAGCTACGCGCTGCAGGCGCTCGAGCGCCACGGCGCGATCCGGGGGAGCTGGCTCACCGTCCGGCGCCTGGCGCGCTGCCATCCCTACTGCGAGGGCGGGGTCGACCCCGTTCCCTGACAAAAGGCAGGAGTCCCGTGGGTTCCGACAGCCGACGCATCCTCGTGGCCGCCGTGGTCTCGGTGGCGATCCTCCTGGGCTGGCAGCTGCTCTTCCCGCCGCCCAAGCCCGCGCCGCAGCCGGGGAAGCCGCCGGCCGAGGCCGCCGCCCCTTCCGCCGCCGCGCCCGCGGCCCCTTCCCCGGGCGCGCCGGCCGCCGCCGCGCCCGCGGCGCCGCTCCCGGCGGCGCCGGAGGAGCTGGCGGTGCTGGAGACGCCCGACTTCCGGGCCACCTTCACCACCCACGGCGGGGCGCTGCGGAGCTTCGTGCTGAAGGGCTCGAAGTTCCTCCACGAGGTGGCGGGCAAGACCGTCCCGGGCGACCTGGTGAGCGCCGCGCCCGGCAGCCCCTGGCCGCTCTCGGTGGCGGCCGGGCCGGAGCTGGGCGGGGCGGCGAAGGCCGAGGAGGATCCCTCGGCGCGCGCTTCGATGCGCATCACCGCGCGCGACGCGAAGAGCCTGACCTTCGAGGGGACGGTCGGGACGTCACGGATCGTGAAGACGTTCGCGCTCACCGGCCGGCCCTTCGAGCTGTCGCTGCGGCTCCAGATCTCGGGCGACCGGGCCGGCGCGGTGCAGCTGCTCTCCACCGGGTTCCTCTCCCCCGACGCGCCCAAGCCGGGCTTCTTCTCGGGCGGCGCCTTCCACGACTACGTGCGCCCCATCTGCCGGGCCGGCGACAAGACCGAGCGCTTCACCAGCGACAAGGCGGAGGAGAAGGTCCCGGGCACGGTGGACTGGTCGGGCCTGGAGCAGTTCTACTTCGTGCAGACGGTGATCCCCGAGAGGCCGGTGGGCGCGTGCACCTTCCTGCGCGGCCCGGCGGCCGGGGCGCTGGCCACGGCGCTGAAGCTCCCGGTGGACCGGACGCTGGACTCCCGCTTCACCCTCTTCATCGGGCCCAAGGAGCTGGACCTCCTCAAGGCCTACGACCGGCACCTCGACCAGACCATCGACTACGGCCCCATCACCCGCTACTTCGCCTTCTTCGCGCAGATCCTGATGCGGCTGATGCGCTGGTTCCAGGCCTACGTCGTCAACTGGGGCGTGGCCATCGTGCTGCTGACCATCACGGTGAAGGCGGTGCTGCTGCCGCTCACCCTGAAGTCGATGCAGTCGATGAACGAGATGCGCAAGCTGCAGCCGGAGATCGAGAAGCTGCGCGAGAAGTACCGGGACGACAAGGAGCAGCTGAACCTGGCGGTGATGAAGATGTACCAGGAGCACAAGGTGAACCCGCTGGGCGGGTGCCTGCCGCTGCTCCTGCAGATGCCGGTCTTCTTCTCGCTCTGGGCGGCGCTGCAGAACTCGGTGGAGCTGTACCGGGAGCCCTTCCTCTGGATCCACGACCTGTCGCTGCACGACCCCATCTACGTGCTGCCGCTGGTGATGGGCGGGTCGATGTTCCTGATGCAGAAGCTCTCGCCGCAGCCGGCCGACTCGACGCAGGCGAAGATGCTGCTCTACATCATGCCGGTCTTCTTCACCTTCATCATGTTCCAGCTGCCGGCCGGCCTGGCGCTCTACTCGGTGGTGAACAACCTGCTCTCCATCGGGCAGCAGCAGTTCCTGATGCGGCGGATGGGGCCCCCCCAGCCGGCCGGGGCCGGGGGCAAGTCGTGAGCGAGCGGGGCTTCGGCCCTCCGCCGGCCCAGGCGCCCGCGAAGGTCGCGGCGGCGGTCGCCTTCTGCGAGGCGCTGCTCGGGAAGCTGGGGGCCGACGTGGCGGTGGAGGCCCGGGAGACGGCCGAGGCCATCGGCCTGGCGCTCACGCCGCGCCCCGGCAACGCCGTCGAGCTGACCGCGGCGCTGGTGGAGGCGATCCAGGTGCTCGCCACCCGGGTGGTGAACCCCCACGGGGAGGAGCGCAAGGTGGTGAACCTGGACGTGGGCGGCTTCCCCGAGGACGGCGACCCGGTGGTGACGGCCATGGCGGAGCGGCTGGCGGCGGCGGCGCGGCGGATGAACCAGGTGCTGGCCATCGCCCCCATCAGCGCCCGCGAGCGGCGGCAGATCCACGTGGCGCTGGTGGAGGCCGAGGGGGTCTCGACCCGCAGCGAGGGCGAGGGGCTCTTCCGCACGCTGCTCATCGTGCCCGGCAAGACGCCCGGCCGGGGCGGAGGCGCGTAGCCGCGTGGGGCGGGAGCGCACCCGCGAGGAGCGGCTCTTCGGCGCCGCGGTGATGCGCCGCTCCTTCGAGCTGCGCAGCCCGGTGGACGGCTCGGCCTTCCGCGGGGTGTACGAGGGCGTGCTGCGCGACCTGGGGCTCACCGACGACGAGGTGACCGCCTACCTGGCCGAGCACGCGGCGGCGGTGGACGCCGCCATCGGCCGCGGCCGGGGCGCCTGAGCGCCGGGGCGCGGGCCGACCGTGGACGCCGCCTTCCGCGAGACGCTGTCGGCCGGGGTGGAGGCGCTGGGGCTGGCGCTGCCGGCCGGCGCCGAGGCCCGGCTCGAGCGCTACGCCGACCTCCTGCTCAAGTGGAACCGGAAGGTGAACCTCACCGCGGTGACCGATCCCGCGGAGCTGGCCGAGAAGCACCTGGTGGACAGCCTGGCGCTGCTGCGGGTGCTGGGCGCGGCCGCGACCGTGCTCGACGTGGGGAGCGGCGCCGGCCTCCCCGGGATCCCGCTGGCCGTGGCGCGCCCCGGGCTCTCGGTGACCTGCTGCGACGCGGTGGCGAAGAAGGTGGCCTTCGTGAAGGCGGCGGCGGCCGAGCTGGGCCTCCCGGTGCGCGGGGTGGCGGTGCGCGCCCGGGGGGAGCCGGAGGGCGAGGGGCTGCCGCGCGCCGAGCGGGTGGTGAGCCGCGCGCTCGCCGACCCGGCCCGGTGGCTGCCGCTGGGCGCGCGCTACCTGGCGCCGGGCGGGCGCCTCGTCGCCATGCTGGGGCGCGAGGCGGAGGAGCGGGCGCTGGCGGAGCACGGGCGGGCGAGCGGGCTGGTCCTCGAGTCGATCGACCGCTTCACGCTGCCGCGCTCCGGCGCCGGGCGGGCGAACGCCCTGTTCCGGGTGGCGTAGCGAGGCGGAGCCGCGGCCGCTCCTGCGGTCCCGAGCCCCGACCCCGATCGCGACCTGGACCGCGACCCGATCCCTCGCCGCCTCGGCCCCTGCCCTGCGGGTGAAGGGGCCTCGGCGGCGAGGCCTCGATCGCAAGAGGAGGTCGTCATGGCCGGTGAGAATCGGTTCCCGTTCCAGTCCCTCGACGTCCACGTCGCGGCGCGCGAGCTCGCGGCGCGCGTTCACGCGTCCCGCATCTCCGACGAGGAGCTCCGGGACCAGGCGACGCGCGCGGCCAAGTCCTGCTTCCTGAACCTGGCCGTCGCCAGCCGCTGCCGGCGGACTCGCCCGGCCTGCGCCGGCGCTCCTTCGCGGTCGCCAACGGGAGCCTGCACGAGGCCGTCGCCGCCGGGGACCTGGCCGCCTGCCTGGGCGCCGTGACGGCGGCCGGCGCCGAGGCCGTCCAGGCGCCGGGCCTGCGCGTGAAGCGGATGCTGCACGCCCTCACCGCACCAGCCCGGTGAGGAGCGCGACCAGGCGGTCGGCGAGCCGGAGCACCGGAGCGAGGTGCTCGGGCGCCGTCTCGCCGCAGAGGGCGGCGATCTCGACGGCCGCCGCCGCCTCGACCGCCTCGGCGCGGGCGATGGCGAAGGCGCGGGCCTTGTCGGCGCGCGTGACGCGCCCGGCGCCCTCGGCGCAATTCAGGGCCGCCGACTGGGCGGCGCGGAGCGCCTGGTCCCGCAGGTTCGCGCCGCGGATGGAGGCGGCGCGGACGGCGACGACGAGGTCGCGGGCGACGGTGTAGGCGACGAGCTTGTGGTGCGGAAGCAGCGGAGTCTGGTTCATGGCGAGGCCCCTTTCACCCGTCAGGGAAGGGGCCGAGCCATGAACTTCTCTGCGACCCCCGACCGCGACCCCGACCCCGACCCCCGACCCCGACCCGCGACCCCGACCGCGACCCCGACCCGCGACCCCGACCGCGACCCCGACCGCGACCCCGACCCCGACCGCGACCCCGGTCGCGGGTCACCCCTCCCTGTTCCACGTGGAACATCCGGCCCGCGGCAATCGGTCGGTGTTCCACGTGGAACACTCCCGGGCCTCCGGCTGTCAGATCGGCGATCCATCCTCCCCCCGCCTCCACCTTGCGCCCGGCCGAGGGCCGTGACAGGACATGACATGACACGCACCGCGCTGCGCGCCATCCCCGGCGGTAAGCCCGCGAAGACAGGGGGAGCCATGGGCCGCATCCTCACCATCGCCAACCAGAAGGGCGGGGTCGGCAAGACCACCACCGCCGTGAACCTCGCGGCCTCGCTGGCCGCCGCGGAGCGGCGGACGCTCCTCGTGGACATCGACCCGCAGGGCAACGCCGGCTCGGCGCTGGGCGTCACCCGGGACGAGGTCGAGGGGGCGAGCCTCTACGAGGTGCTCCTCGAGGGGCGCCCCGTCGCCGAGGTGGTGCGCAGGACCGAGCTGAAGTTCCTGGACCTCGTCCCCGCCAGCCGCCACCTGGTCGGGGCCGAGCTGGAGCTGGCCGGCGAGGAGCGGCGCGAGCACCGCCTGCGGAAGGCCCTCGATCCGGTCGCCGGCGACTACGAGTACCTGATCGTGGACTGCCCGCCCTCGCTCGGCCTCCTCACCCTGAACGGCCTGGTCGCCGCCCACGGCGTCCTCATCCCCCTGCAGTGCGAGTACTACGCGCTCGAGGGGTTGGCCGACGTGCTGCGCACCATCGACCTGGTCCGGGAGGGCGCCAACCCCCGGCTCGCGGTGGAGGGCATCGTCCTCACCATGCACGCGCCGAACAACCTGGCCACCCAGGTCACCGAGGAGATCCGCACCCACTTCAAGAAGGAGGTCTTCCAGACCGTCATCCCGCGCAACGTCCGGCTCTCGGAGAGCCCGTCGCACGGGAAGCCGGTGCTCCTCTACGACGTGGCCTCCAAGGGCTGCCAGAGCTACCTGGCGCTGGCCCGCGAGCTGGTGAAGCGGGCCGGGAAGGTCGGGAGGGCCGCATGAGCATCGCCGACCGCCGCCGGCCCGCGCTGGGGCGCGGCATGGCCGCCCTCCTCGGGAACGCCCCCCCGCCGGCCGCCCCGGCGGCGCCCGGGCGGGCGCTGCTGCAGCTCCCCATCGAGGCGGTGGAGCGCAGCGCGAAGCAGCCGCGCAAGCGCTTCGACGAGGCCCGGCTCGCCGAGCTGGCCGCCTCCATCCAGGAGCACGGGGTGGTCGAGCCCATCCTGGTGCGGCGCGAGGGGGCCCGCTACCGCATCGTCGCCGGCGAGCGCCGCTGGCGCGCCGCCCAGCGCGCCGGGCTGCGGGAGATCCCGGCCATCGTGCGCGAGGCCAGCGACCGGGAGGCCTTCGAGCTGGCGCTGGTCGAGAACCTCCAGCGCGCCGACCTGAACGCCATCGAGGAGGCCGAGGCCTACGAGGTGCTGGCCCGGGACCACGGGCTCACCCAGGAGCAGGTGGCCGAGCGGGTGGGGAAGGAGCGCTCCACCGTCGCCAACGCCCTCCGGCTCCTGAAGCTCCCCGGGGACGTCCGGGACGCGGTCCGCGGCGGGCAGCTGGAGATGGGCCACGCCCGCGCGCTGCTCGCGCTCGAGGGGGCCGACGCCGTCCGGCGCGCCGCCCAGAAGGTGCTGCGCGAGGGGCTCTCGGTGCGGGCCACCGAGGCGCTGGTGCGCGAGCTGCTGGGGCAGGGAAAGGTGCGCAAGGTCGAGCCGGCCGGGACGCCCGGCACCCGCGACCTCGCGGCGCGCCTCTCCCGGCGGCTCGGGTGCCGCTGCCGGGTGCTCCCGCGAACCAAGGTGGCCGGGAAGCTGGAGATCGAGTACACCTCCCTGGAGGAACTGGACGGGATCCTGGGCCGGATCGGCGCCTGAGCGGCGCCCCGGGCCTCCCGTCCCCGCACCCGGGAGTGGGAGGAGAAGGCCATGGCCATGTTGAAGCGAGACGAGCTGCCCGCCCCGGCGGCCGCCACCAGCGAGCTGAACGCCCTGCTCGGGCGCGGCTCCGAGTTCGACGGCAAGCTCACCTTCGAGGGCACCGTCCGCATCGACGGGAAGTTCACCGGCACCATCGTCACCGGCGACGTCCTGGTGGTCGGCGAGGGCGCGCAGATCTCCGCGGAGATCACCTGCGGCACCCTCATCGTCCACGGCGAGGTGAACGGCAACGTCCACGCCAAGACGCTGGTCGAGCTCCACCAGCCGGCGCGGGTGCACGGCAACGTCGAGACCCCGTCGCTGATGGTGGAGAAGGGCGTGCTCTTCGACGGCCAGTGCAAGATGGAGAGCACGGGCGCTCCGCGGGCCTCGGCGCCCGCGCTCACCCCCCTGCCCTAGCGGGGCCGGCGCGCCGCCGCCCCCGGACGCACGAGGGCCCCGTCCGGCGGGGCCCTCGGTGCGTCACGGATGGTGAGCTTCACGAATCGTGGATCAGCTCACCTTCACCTGGATGCTCTTCGGCTTGGCCTCGGCCTTCTTCGGCAGGGTCACCACCAGCACCCCGTTCCTCGACTCGGCCTTGATCTTCTCCGCGTCCACGGTGGCCGGCAGCGAGAAGCCGCGGGTGAAGGAGCCGTACTGCCGCTCGATGCGGTGGTAGTTGTCGCGCCGGTCCTCGAGCTCCAGCTTCCGCTCGCCCTTCAGGGTGAGGGTGCCGTTCTCGAAGCGGATGTCCACGTCCTTGGGCTCGACCCCCGCCAGCTCGAAGCGCAGCGTCAGCGCCTCCTCGTCCTCGTAGATGTCCACCGCCGGGGTCCAGCCGACCGACTCGCTGCTGCGAACGGTCCAGCGGTCGTCGAACACCCGGCCGAGGTCCTCCTGCATGCGGGCCAGCTCGCGCCAGGGATCCCATCTCGTCAGCATCGCCATGATCTTTCCTCCGTTTTTGCCGCCTGATCGGCGCGAGGGGAACGTAAGTCGGGCCAGTCCCCTGTCAAATGCGGGCTAACTGCCGGACGGGACAGGGGATTGCCCGAGGGAAACCCTTGACCGGGGATCTCGGGCCATGCTAAGGGGGGCGCCCCTTATGATCGTCGGATCCATCGCGCGCCGGTACGCGAAAGCCCTGTTCGACCTGGCCGTCGAGGCCCGGAAGGTCGAGCCCTGGGCCGAGAGCCTGGTGGCGCTCCAGAAAGCCGTCGACGGGTCGCCCGAGCTGCGCGCCGTGCTGGCGAACCCGGTCTACACCAAGGAGCAGCGCCAGGGCATCGCCGCCCAGCTGGCCCGGGCGCTCGGGCTCGACCCCGAGCCCACCCACCTCCTCGCCCTGCTCGCCGACCGCAACCGGCTCGACTACCTCGGCGGGATCGCCGACGTCTTCGGCCGGCTCGCCGACGAGAAGCTGGGCCGCGTCCGCGCCCGGGTGACGAGCGCGGTCGCGCTCCTCCCGGCCGAGGCCCAGGCGCTGTCGGACCGCCTCGCCGCCGCCGCCCGCGCCCAGGTGATCCTGGAGGCCGCGGTGGACCCGGCCCTGCTCGGCGGCGTCGTCGCCCAGGTGGGCAGCTTCGTCTACGACGGCTCGCTGCGCAGCCAGCTCGAGGACCTGCGCCGGACCCTGAAGTCCTGAACGCCTTCGCCCCTCTTCCCGGAGATCGAACGAAATGGAAATCCGCGCCGACGAGATCAGCCGCATCATCCGCGAGCAGATCAAGGACTACGGCAAGAAGGTGGACGTCGCCGAGACCGGCACCGTCCTGCAGCAGGCCGACGGCGTGGCCCGCGTCTACGGCCTCTCCGGCGCCGCCGCCGGCGAGCTGGTCGAGTTCGCCAACGGCACCCGCGGCCTGGTGCTGAACCTCGAGGAGGACAACGTCGGCGTGGCGGTGATGGGCCACGCCGAGGCCATCCGCGAGGGCGACAGCGTCAAGCGCACCGGCCGCATCGCCGAGGTGCCGGTGGGCGAGGAGCTGCTGGGCCGGGTGGTGGACGGCCTGGGCAACCCCATCGACGGCCGCGGCCCCATCCAGTCCAAGGCCACCCGCAAGGTGGAGATCAAGGCCCCGGGCATCGTCAAGCGCAAGAGCGTGCACGAGCCGATGCAGACCGGCCTCAAGGCCATCGACGCCCTGGTGCCGATCGGCCGCGGCCAGCGCGAGCTGATCCTCGGCGACCGCCAGACCGGCAAGACCGCGGTGGCGGTGGACGCCATCATCAACAACAAGGGGAACAACCTCTACTGCTTCTACGTGGCCATCGGCCAGAAGCAGTCCACGGTGGCCCGGGTGGTCGACACCCTGAAGAAGCACGGCGCGATGGAGTACACCACCGTCATCGCCGCCAGCGCCTCCGACCCGGCCCCCATGCAGTACCTGGCGCCCTACACCGGCGTCACCATGGCCGAGCACTTCCGCGACACCGGCCGCCACGCCCTCATCATCTACGACGACCTCTCCAAGCAGGCGGTGGCCTACCGGCAGCTCTCGCTGCTGCTGCGCCGCCCGCCGGGCCGCGAGGCGTACCCGGGCGACGTCTTCTACCTCCACAGCCGCCTGCTGGAGCGCGCCGCCAAGCTCTCCGACAAGGAGGGGGGCGGGTCGCTCACCGCGCTGCCCATCATCGAGACCCAGGCCGGCGACGTCTCGGCCTACATCCCCACCAACGTCATCTCCATCACCGACGGCCAGATCTTCCTGGAGTCGGACCTCTTCTACCAGGGGCAGCGGCCGGCGATTAACGTCGGCATCTCGGTCTCCCGCGTCGGCGGCTCGGCCCAGATCAAGGCGATGAAGCAGGTGGCCGGCAGCCTGAAGCTGGAGCTGGCGCAGTACCGGGAGCTGGCGGCCTTCGCCAAGTTCGGCAGCGACCTCGACAAGGCCACCCAGGAGACCCTGGCCCGCGGCCAGCGCCTCATGGAGGTGCTGAAGCAGGGGCAGTACCAGCCGCTCGCGGTGGAGAAGCAGGTCATCCAGATCTACGCCGGCACCCAGAAGGACGCGCAGGGCCAGGGCTGGCTGCGCGAGGTGGCGGTGGAGGAGGTGGGGCGCTGGCTGAAGGAGCTGCTCGAGTTCCTCGACGCCCGCCACCCCGAGATCGGCCGGAAGATCGCCGAGAAGAAGCAGCTCGACGACGACGTGAAGAAGGCGCTCGACGCCGCGCTCGCCGAGTTCAAGGGCATCTTCCGGGCGGAGCAGTAGGCCCGAGCCGACCCGAGGCCCCCCGTGCCCTCCCTCCGCGACATCCGGCGCCGCATCGGCTCCGTCAAGAGCACGCAGCAGATCACCAAGGCCATGAAGATGGTGGCCGCGGCCAAGCTGCGCCGCGCCCAGGACGCCATCACCCGGGCCCGGCCCTACGCCTCCCTGCTGGAGCAGGCGCTGACCCGCATCGCCCAGCGCGCCTCCGCCGAGGAAGGCGCCGGCCACCCGCTGCTCCAGGCCCGGCCCGCCCGGGTGGTGGAGCTGGTGGTCATCACCTCCGACCGCGGCCTGGCCGGCGGCTTCAACTCCAACATCGGCCGCCGGGTGCAGCGCTTCCTGGTGGAGAACGCCGACCGGTACGAGAAGGTGCTGGTCTCGACGATCGGCAAGAAGGGCCGCGACTTCTTCCGGGCCCGCCAGGTCGCCATCCGCAAGGACTTCACCGGGGTGCACGCCCGGCTCTCCTTCGAGAAGGCCCAGGAGATCGCCCGCGAGTACGCCGAGCGCTTCCTCTCCGGGGAGATCGACGGCGTCTTCCTGGTCTTCAACGAGTTCAAGAGCGCCATCTCCCAGAAGGTGACGCTGAAGCAGCTGCTGCCGGTGGACACCGGTCCGGCCGAGGAGGCCGCCGGGGTGGACTTCCTCTTCGAGCCCGCCCGCGACCGGCTGCTGCGCGACCTGGTGCCGCGCCACCTGGAGATCCAGGTGTGGCGGGCGCTGCTCGACAGCGCCGCCAGCGAGCACGGCGCGCGGATGACGGCCATGGAGTCGGCCACCAAGAACGCCACCGAGATGATCGGCGCGCTGTCGCTCCAGTACAACCGGGCGCGGCAGGCCTACATCACCAAGGAACTGTCGGAGATCGTCAGCGGCGCCGAGTCGCTCAAGTAGGGCGGGGCTCCTCCCCCGCCGCCCCAGGAACCCGGCCCCCAACGGAAAGACCCAAGACATGTCCCAGACCCAGACGCAGAACGGCAGGATCACCCAGGTCATCGGCCCCGTGGTGGACGTGGAGTTCCCGCCGGGATCGCTGCCCGAGATCTACACCGCGCTGGCGGTGACCAACCCCGGCATCGACGACCGCCCGGAGAACCTGGTCGTCGAGGTGGCGCAGCACCTCGGCGAGAACACCGCCCGCTGCGTGGCCATGGACTCCACCGAGGGGCTGCAGCGCGGCATGCCGGTGAAGAACACCGGCGCCCCCATCAACATGCCGGTGGGCAAGGAGGTGCTGGGCCGCATCCTCAACGTGGTGGGCGAGCCGGTGGACGAGCGGGGCGGCGTCGCCGCCAAGCTCTTCCGGCCCATCCACCGCCCGGCCCCCTCCCTGGTCGAGCAGAACGTGAAGGTCGAGGCCTTCGAGACCGGCATCAAGGTCATCGACCTCCTCGCCCCCTACCTGCGCGGCGGCAAGATCGGCCTCTTCGGCGGCGCCGGCGTGGGCAAGACCGTGCTGCTCATGGAGCTGGTGAACAACGTCGCCAAGGCGCGCGGCGGCTTCTCGGTGTTCGCCGGCGTGGGGGAGCGGACCCGCGAGGGGAACGACCTCTACCACGAGATGATCGAGTCGGGCGTCATCAACGTCGAGGACCTCTCCAAGAGCCAGTGCGTGCTGGTGTACGGCCAGATGAACGAGCCGCCCGGCGCCCGCGCCCGGGTGGCCCTGTCGGCGCTGGCCATCGCCGAGTACTTCCGCGACGACGAGGGGCGCGACATGCTCCTCTTCATCGACAACATCTTCCGCTTCACCCAGGCGGGCTCGGAGGTGTCGGCGCTCCTCGGCCGCATCCCCTCCGCGGTGGGCTACCAGCCCACCCTCTCCACCGAGATGGGCGAGCTGCAGGAGCGCATCACCTCCACCTCCAAGGGCGCCATCACCTCGGTGCAGGCCATCTACGTGCCCGCCGACGACCTCACCGACCCGGCGCCGGCCACCGCCTTCGCCCACCTCGACGCCACCACGGTGCTCTCCCGCAAGCTCACCGAGATCGGCATCTACCCCGCGGTGGACCCGCTCGACTCCACCTCCCGCATCCTCGATCCCCTGGTGGTCGGCGCCGAGCACTACGCCGTCGCCCGCGAGGTGCAGGAGACGCTGCAGACCTACAAGGACCTGCAGGACATCATCGCCATCCTCGGCATGGACGAGCTCTCCGAGGAGGACAAGCTGGTGGTGGCGCGCGCCCGGAAGATCCAGCGCTTCCTCTCCCAGCCCTTCTCGGTGGCCCAGCAGTTCACCGGCAACCCCGGCAAGTACGTGAAGCTCCCCGACACCATCCGCGGCTTCAAGGAGATCGTCGAGGGGAAGCACGACGAGCTGCCGGAGCAGGCCTTCTACATGGTCGGCACCATCGAGGAGGCGGTCGAGAAGGCGAAGAAGCTGGCGGCGGGGTAGGGACATGGCGCTCAAGGTCGAGATCGTCACGCCGGAGAAGCGGGTGGCCGTCGTCGAGTGCGACGAGGTCCGCGCCCCCGGCGTGCAGGGGGGCTTCGGCGTCCGCCGGGGCCACACCGCCTTCCTCTCGGCGCTGGAGCCGGGCCGGCTCACGCTGGTCCAGGGCGGCCAGGAGACCCACTACGCCATCGGCGGCGGCTTCCTCCAGGTGGCCGACGACCGGGTGATGGTGCTCGCCGACACCGCCGAGGCCCGCGAGGACATCGACGTGGAGCGCGCCCGCCGCGCCTTCCACGAGTCCACCGAGCGGCTCCGCTCGCTCACCGAGCAGGACCAGAACCACGCCATGGAGGCCGCCCGGGTGAAGCGGGCCGCCGCCCGGCTGGGCGTCGCCGGGTAGGGCGCGCCCACCCGGCCTGGTGCGGCCCGGCGCGCACTTGCGCCCGGGCCGCGCCTGCGTGACGCTCTCCCGGTGCGCCGCGCGCTCGTCGCCCTCGCCACCTTCCTCTGCTTCGGCTGCCAGGCGGTGCGGCCGCGCCCCGCCGCCCCCGCGCCGCCGCCGCTGCGGGTGGCGCTCGCCGAGCCGCTGCTCGACCTCTGGGTCGAGGGCGCGGGCGGCGTCACCCCCGAGGAGACCGGCCAGGCGCTGTCGGCGTCGCGGGCGGCCCTCGGCGGCGCGCTCGACGGCCGGGGCTTCGTGGCGGCCGCCGACGCCGACCACCTGCTGGTGGTCCGGGAGCAGGCGGTGACCCGCACCGCCGGCCGGCGACAGCAGCAGGCCGCCGCCGTCGCCGGGATCGTCCTGTTGGTGGCGGTGGCGGTGGTGCTGGTGGCCATCGCCAGCCGCGGGAGCGGCTCCGGCTCCCCGGGCCGGGCCCCGGCGGCCGGGGCGGTGGGGCGGACGGCGCCGCCGCGCGGGCTCGCGCCCCCGCCGCGCCTTCCGGTGGGACCTCCCGCCCCCTGGTTCGGCTGGAGCTTCGACGTCGGCTTCCACTTCCCGGTGCCGGTGGCCGGCCCGCCCATGCGCCCGCCCGAGCTCCCGCCGACGCTGGAGGGCCGGCTCGGCGCGCGCGGCTTCCTCGCGGGCGACGAGACCGAGCTCGTCCTGGAGCTGCGCGAGGCGGCGAGCGGCGCCACCGTCTGGTCGCGGCGCGTCTCCGGCGAGGCCGACCCGCGCGATCCCGCCGCGGTGCGCGCCCTCCTCGACCGCGCCGCCTGGGACCAGGCCTGGGCGCGGGGGCCGAGCCCCGGGGCCTGACGGGGGCAGGAGCCCGTTTTCAGGGCCCTTTTTCCGTTCCCTCGCCGCCGCCTGCGCCGGTGCCGGACATCGCCTCGCCCCGGTGCCGGACATCGCCTCCGGCACCCGCCTCCGACGAACCGGTAAA
>JAJZTO010000377.1 GCA_021848865.1 Myxococcales bacterium | reverse complement strand
GGCCCAGGCCAGCGTGGAGTAGGCGCCCGGCAGGACGTGCATGGCCGCGGCGGCGAAGAGCCCCACCGCCACCGCCTGCAGCGCGTTGCCCCAGCGCGGCGAGCGGGAGAGGAGCATCCCGCCCAGGGCCACGTGGGCGGCGCCCCAGGTCGCGGCCAGCGCGCCCCGCACCAGGGGCTCGCTGGGGGCGAGGAACAGCACCAGCGCCCCGTAGACCACGCCGGTGCCCGAGGCGGTGACGATGTGCGGCCAGTCGGGCGTCTCGCGCTGGGACCGGATGCGGTAGGCGAGGCCGCCGAGGTGGACCAGCACCCAGCAGCCGCCCAGCGCCAGGAGCACGTGGTCCCCCTGGTCCCGCAGCGGCAGCGCCGCCCCCAGCAGGCCGAAGAAGGCGAGCAGCCCGGTCCCGGCGAGCAGCAGCGAGTAGCGCCGCTTCATGGCCAGCCAGGCGTAGGCGAAGGACCAGGCGACGGTCACCAGGCCGAAGGCGCGCCAGTGGAAGGGCGCGAGCAGCTCGCCGGCCACCACCAGGAAGAGCGCGCCGGCGACTCCCGAGAGGATGAGCGACCCGTGCAGCCGGTGGCGCGCCAGCCCCCAGGCGTAGGCCGTCCCCCACGCCGCCAGGGGGAGGAAGGTGGCGAGCGGCGGGCTCCGGGAGTGGTCGGCCCCCAGCAGCAGGAAGAAGGACAGGGCCAGCGGCGGGAGCAGCGTCCAGGGCTCGTCGGCCGGGAGCAGCCGGACGGCGAGGAGCGCCAGCGCGGCCGCGGAGGCGGTGACCAGCGGCGGCTGGTCCCAGACCAGGGCGGCGAAGGGCAGGTGGGCGAGGAGCAGGCCGGCCACCAGCAGCTTCCCCGGGGCGACGGCGGCGCGCCCCAGGCTGCGGGCGCGGGCCGGCGCGGCGATCCAGAGGGCCGCGAAGGCGGCGGCGAAGAGCAGCGGGACGGCGCGCGCCGCGAGCAGGGCGTGCGGGCCGCCGGGGCGGGCGTCGAAGGAGCGCCAGGACCAGTGGGCCAGCGCGGCGCACCCGCCCAGGGGCGCCAGCCAGGCGGCGACCGGGAAGGCCCGCCACACCGCCACCGCCAGCGGCGCCGCGGTGACCGCGAGCAGCCAGGCGAAGAGGGCCGGCGCGGGCGCCCCGCGCCAGGCGAGCGCCGGCGCCACCAGCGCCCCGGCGAGCGGGATGACCAGCGGGACCTCGGTGGCGTGGCGGACCGCCAGCGCCCCGCCCACGGCCAGCACCGCCGCGGAGCCGGCCAGCGCCGCCCAGGGCGGCGCCAGGTGGTAGAGCGCGGCGCTGGCGACGGCGGCGAAGGCGAGCACCGCGGTGCCGAGCCCCAGCACCACCTGGTTGAAGAGCGGGCGGGCCCGGCGCCGGCTCACCTCGGCGAAGGCCAGGGCGGCCACGCCGGCGGCGCCCGCCACCGCCAGCCGGCCCGCTCCGGCGCCGCCGCCGGTCGGGCCGTAGAAGAGGAAGACCGCGGCGCCGACCACCAGGAGGCCGGCGCCGATCCGCGCCAGCCACACCAGGGCGATGCGCTCCTCGAGGCTGGTCTCCGCCGCGGCCGGCTCGCCCTCCGCCGGGCCGGGGATCGCGACCGCCTCCCCGGTGGGAACCTGCCTGGGGCGGTCGAGCCCGAGATGCTTCTCGATCGCCGCGAGCCGGCGCTGGACCGCGCGGAGGGTCTCGCGCGCCTCGGCGGCCCGGACCCAGGCGCCGACCGACAGGAGGACGAGCGCGAAGATGACGACGAGGAGCAGCAGGCCGGCGGCGACGGCGAGCATTACTTCATCAGTACCAAATGGATGTGGCGTTTGAACGCACCCTTTCTCCCTGACTCGCTGGACCTAGGCGCAAGAGGGAGGTCCCGGGAAGTCCCGGCCTCCGAGCCGTGGTAGGTTCTCGCCATGCCCGTGAGCAAGAAGCGAAAGAACAGGGAAGGGAAGCCGGTCCACCGGAGCCAGGCCACGCCCGAGGCGGCGAGCGAGGAGCACGCCGCGCCCGAGGCCAAGCAGACCCCGCTGCAGCAGCGGGTGATGGGCCGGGCCAGCAACCCCTTCGTCGCCCAGATGCCCCGGCGCGCCGCCCAGCGCGGCCGCTGACCGCCGGCGGAGCGGTGCCCCGCCCCGGCTGGCGCGTCTACCTGCTGGCCTGCCGGGACGGCTCCCTCTACGCCGGCTCCACGAACGACCTGGCGCGCCGCTTGGCGCAGCACGCCGCCGGGAAGGGGGCCCGCTACACGCGCTCCCGCCTCCCGGTGACGCTGGCCTGGGACGAGCCGGCCCGGGACCGCCCGGCCGCGCTCCGCCGCGAGGCCGCCCTGAAGCGCCTCACCCGGGCCGAGAAGCTCGCGCTGGTGGCCCGCCGCGGGCGGCCGGGCCCGCGCCGGCCGGGCCGCCCGGGGCGGACCTAGTGGCCCGTGCCGCCGTCGGCCTCCGCCTCGCCGGGCCGGTGGATGGGCAGGACCCGGTCGAAGATCCACATCAGGACGAACGGGGTGATGAAGAGCACCACCGCCATCACCACGCCCTCGCGGCCGAACAGCTCCGGCGTGTAGGGCGAGCGCAGGCCGCGCAGCGACTTCGAGAGCAGCTGCCCGCCGATGACCACGTTCCAGCGCATCGAGAAGACCTGCAGGAGCAGCAGCAGCGCCGAGGCCACCGTCAGGGTGTTGCGGACCCGCTCGTGCAGGTAGGCGTTCATCATCACCACGATGCCGAGCAGGATGACGGGGATGAGGCCGCCGATGATCATCTGCACGGTGATGAAGCTGAACTCCAGCCGGGTGGTGAGGAGCTCGGAGATGATGTGCCAGGGCTCCGACTTCTCGTAGGCCAGCATGATGATCTCGAGCAGCTCGAGGGTGATGGTGAGGATCAGGAAGAGCCAGAGCCAGCGCGCCATGGCCGAGACCGTCGAGGCCTGCGCCGGCACGCGCCGCGCCTTGGACACCACCTGGTAGACGACGGTGAGCAGGGCGATGCCCGACACCGCCGCCGAGAGCAGGAAGATCACCGGCATGAGCGGCGAGGACCACCAGGGGTTGGCCTTGATGGCGCCGAAGATGAAGCCCACGTAGCCGTGGAGCATGCAGGCCATGGGCAGGCCGATGCCGGCCAGCACGGTGATGACCTTGTGGTCCACGGCCTTGGCCTCGTCGGAGCTGTCGTAGGTCCACAGCGCCATGGCGGCGTAGATCCTCCGCTTCAGCCCGCGGGAGCGGCGCGCCGCCTCGATGATGTCCTGGCGCCACACGAACCAGACCTCGAAGG
>JAJZTO010000017.1 GCA_021848865.1 Myxococcales bacterium | reverse complement strand
CCACGAAGAACGCTGTGACTGCCAGGTCTCCGAGCAGCCGGACAACAGACGTCTCCTCCTGCGCCTCGTGCCAGAGCTCGTCGAGTTCGACGTCCGGGACCCCCTCCCCGGCGCTCCGGATCTTCGCTCGCAACTCAGAGACCTTCGTCTGGTGCTCGCGAACCTTGAGGGTCTCAAGCCCGGCTTGGAACCGGGGCTTGCTCGCGTCCCAATGGAAGGCCTCGATCTGCGTCTTCGAGAGCCCGACCAGCGAGTCCCCGTGCCGCAAGGCGTGGTCCACGAAGGTCAGCGGGTGATCCTTCGCCAACGTCGCCAGCCACAGCGACACCTTGGCCAGGTCCACAGCTACCGGGTTCCGGTCCACGCCATAGAGGCACCGCTGAGCGACGATCCGCCGCGCATAGACCAGCTCGTCCTCGTCGGGCGGGATGGCCGGCAGGCCGCCGTTGGCGCGCCACGCCTCGATGAGCGCATCGCCGAGCTGCCGGCAGCCCTCGACCAGGAACGCGCCGGAACCCATCGCCGGGTCGCAGACCTTGAGGTCGAGGATCTGCTCGGGCTTGGGTGCCTCGCCGTTCGGGCCACGCATGCGTGCCAGGATCGGTTCCAGCGTCGTCCGCACGATGGGCTCGGTGAGGGCGCGCGGGGTGTAATGCGATCCTGAGCGCCTCCGCTCCTCGCTCGGCTGGAGGACCATCGCCCCGCGCGGAACGACATCGGGGGTCGCGTCGAGGTCCACGACGGGCTGGAGGGCCGCGTGCAGGTCGTCGAGCTTCTTCGCGTCCTTGAGCGGCCCGGCCACGGTCTCGGTGAGTCGACGGTCCGCCTTCTCCTCGAGCCACTTCTTCCGCTCAGCCGGCTTCACCCCGAGCAGCTCGTCGAGGTCCACCGTCGTCGGCGCCGACCACTTCTTCTGCGCCTTCACGGCTATGGAGCGGCCCTTCGCAGTCTCCAGCCGGAAGCCCATCATGCCCTGGTAGACCGACCCGATCTCCTCGACGTCCAGGGCGCGGTAGGAGATTCTTTCGCCGTCGAGAACAAGCAGCTTCTCAAGCGCCCTGTAGATGGTCCCATCGGGCACCAGCGGCGGTTCGACCCGCTCATGGAGCTGGCGCCCGCCGGCGAGGACGCGCCCTTCCAGGAACGGGAATCGGTCCGGGTCGAAGAGGACCCCGTGGCGGCGCGGCAGCCGCATCGGGCCGCTCTCTGCACCGTCGTGGACCATCCGGAACAGGACGAGGAGCTGCGGCCATGCGCCGAACCGCTGGTCCATCGTGTCCGGGAAGAGGGCCGCGTCCTCGCGCAGCCGCTCGTGGAGACCGGCGACGGAGTAGTACCGGAGGAACGCCTCGTCCTCCGGCAGCATGTCCCTCTCCTCCGCGTAGAGCAGGAAGACGAGCCGGAGGATAACCGTGAGGAGCGCCCGGTAGACCTCGTCGGGGTGCTCGCCGAGGATTTCTTGCAGCAGGTTGCCCTTGGACGCGTCGTTCGCCGCCTGGAACCCCCGGAGCAGCTCGTAGAGGGCGTGGAGGACCTGCTCCGCGAGTCGCTCGCTCACCTCGTTCTGGAACTTGCGGCTGTCAGAGAGAAGCGCGGCGAGCCGCTTCGGGCGCGGCAACGCGAGAAGCGTCTGCTCGCGGAGGAGCAGGCGGAGCGCGGTCGAGATCGGCCGCCCCGCCGTCTGGTCCATGTCGGCGACCTTGAAGTCGACCCAGCCCGAGCTCTCACCCCGCGGCGCGGAGACCAGCCGCAGCACGCGCCCGTTGAAGAGGAGCCCCGCCGGGACGCTTGTCTGGCGGAGGAGCCGCTCCATTCGGCCGTGGGCCGAAGCCTCAAGGCCGCTCCCCCGCCGGACCACTCGGTCGAGGTCCTCGCCTGGCTCCAGGACGCGAACGAGGAGTTGCCAGGTCGGCGCCCCGGCTTGGGGCTCCATCTCGCGAACGGCGAAGTCGGGCCGTAGGGTCTCGTCGTGGCCGGCGAGGGCCACCTCCAACTCCGGCGGGATGGGGCTGTCCGGCGTCCCGGCATAACCCCTCGGCGAGAAGCTCCACTCCAGGACCGATGTGGCGAAGGCGCGGAAGTCCGGGAGCCACGCGACCGGCCCCTCCTTCGGATTGAACTCGCGCTCCACGACGCAGGCGCGGAAAAGGCGCTGCCCCTCCGCGTCCCGCCGGTCGAGGATGGCCCCAGCCCGAACGAGCGCGGGCGCCGACACGACAAGGCCGGTGGGGCGGACGAAACCGAGCCACTCGAGGTGCGCGAGGATCTGCGGGTCGACCTTGGCCATAGCGGTCAGTTGCTTTCCGGCCAGAGGTAGACGACGCCTACGGGCTCGATCCGCTTTGCCCGGACCTCGTAGAAGTCGCGCACGCGCTTCGGTTCCGTCTCGATGTCCTTGTGGAACTGGTCGAGCCGCGTCTTCCAGGAGCGCATGTTGGACTCGAGCTCCCGCTTCTCCTCCTCCGCGAAGCCGAGCGTCAGCTGCTTGAATTCGCGCTCGTGGCGCACCAGCTCCTCGTGGACGCGCTCGTGCTGCCGCTCGAGGATCTCCCTCAGGTCCCTCTCCTCCCGGATGCCCCGCTGACGGAGCCGCTCAACGGCGGCCGCCGCCAGCTCCTCGGCGCGGGGCGCGAGCTGCGGCAGAAGTTCCTCGACGTCCCTCGCGGCGTGCTCCAGCAGCCTGTGCTGGATGGGCTCGCCAGGCGCGTGGACGCCGCGCGTCAACGTCCGATCGAGGAGCTCCAGCGTCTTCGCCTCGGCCTCTCGGGCGTAGGCCTGGAGCGCTCCCTTGCGGGTCTTCGGGTCCACCCACCGCGCCGTGATGGGGACGATCTCCTCGTGCAGCCGCTCGGCCCCGGTGCCGTACAACGAGAGCCGGCCGAGCAGGATCACGCGGGCGATGGAGTCGTCGGCCTGGGCGAGGCAGGCGCGGGAGAGGTCGTGGTGGACGAAGCCCTGGGCGCGGAACCGGGCCAGGAGCCGCTGGGCGACCCGCTGCTCCAGGTGCAGGTGGACGGTCTCCTCGGTCACGACCCCCGCGTCCTCGAAGACTACGGGGCGGATAGGGGCCTCCTTGCGCCACTCGGCGATCTTCTGGTCCGAACGGCGCGGCGGGCGGAGCGTGTCCAGCGTGGCCGTCCAGCTCGGATCGGCGTGCGCCCGCCGGTCGAGCGACGGGAAGCTCCACGTCGGGTGCCCGTGCGCGTCCTTTCCCTCCTTCAGCGGGTCGGCGCCTAGGAGCTCCAGCGCGCAGGAGAGCGCGTCCCGGAACGGCGCCGCGTCGAAGCGCGTCCAGGCGCGCGACTTCTCCAGCAGCTCGCGACACTTCTCGATCTGCGCCCGCAGCTCGTCCTGGCGGTCGCGGGCCTCCTCGAGCTCCTCCGCGACGATCCGCTTCGTCTCCGCCTCGATGTCGGCGCGGGCGATCTCGATGGCGATCTGCTCGGCGTCCTTGTGACGAATGCCCTGGTTCAGGCGGCGCTCGACGTCGTCGTCGATGACCTTGGAGAGGCTGCCCAGCTCCTTCTTGATGGTCTCGGTCTTCTTGACCAAGACCTCGAGGACCCGATCCTCGGCTCGCTGGGGCAGGACGAAGTAGTGGCAGCGGACGACGTCGGCCGGCTGGAGCTTGCGGTCGATGCGCCCGTTCCGCTGCTCGATCCGGCCCGGGTTCCAGGGCAGGTCGAAGTGGAACAGATCGGTGCAGTGGGCCTGGAAGTTGAGCCCCTCGCGGGCCGCATCCGTCGCGAGGAGGACGCGGAGCGGGTCCTTCGACGCGTCTGCGTTGAAGCGGCGCTGGATCTCGCGCCGGCGTGTGCCGCTCGTGAGCCCGTCAATCACCTCGATCCGCTCGTCGGCGCGGTCGGTCCCCTCGATCGCCTGCTCCAGGATCCCCTTGAGCCAGCGTTTGGTCCCCTCCCGGTTCTCCGTGAAGATGAGGGCGCGCCGCTCGTTCCACTTCGGCACACCGCGCGGCTTTTGGCCGAAGGGCGGGAGGTCCGGGCAGAGGTTCTCCCGGATCCAGTCGATAAGCCGCCGGGCCTTGGCGTCGGGCTTGTACCGGGTCTGCTCGGCGATGTCCCGCATGCGGTCAAGAAGCGCGAGTTCGCGCTTCCAGAGGGCCTCGCTCCCCTTGCCGCGCGGCGCCTCCGCCTCGGCCTCGGCCGTCACCGCCTCGACTTGGGCGGCTTCCTCGGCCTCCAGCTCCTCCGGCGTCCACTCGCCCCGTTCGTCGTCGGCGCCCGGCGCGGAGGAAATCAGGTCGAGCTGGTCCGGCGAGGTCGCCGGCGTGGCGGCCTGCTTGCCGCGCTCCCACTGACGCTCCACCGTCTCGCGGTGGACCTTGAGGGTGCGGGCGAAGGCCTCGATGGACGACAGCAAGCGCTGTTGCAGGCCGACCACGAGGAGCCCGGCCGTCGCCTGCGCGCGCTTGGCAGCGTCGGCGAAGCGTTCCTCCCGCGCCGTGCGGTACTCGTCGAGCAGGTCCGAGAGGACCAGCTCGGGCGCGTCGCCGGGGAGCTTGTCGATGACCAGCCGGACGACCTCGCGCCGAGGGAAGCCGCCCTGGATCTCGCGGATGTCTTCCTTGATGCGCCGGACCATCACGTCTTCGAGGACCTTTTTGCCGCGGACCTTGACGCCCCGCGTGAAGCGGTACGGGTCCAGCAGCTCGAGGAGCGTCGAGAAGCTGTTCGAGTGGCCGTTGTGCGGCGTGGCGGAGAGGAAGAGCCGGTGCTCGAAGCGGTTCCCGAGGTCGCGGATGGCGCGGGTGAACTTGGTCTCGATGCCGTAGCGCCCGCCGCTCGACGGGGCCGCGTGGTGGGCCTCGTCGAGGACAAGCAGGCTGCCCGGCAGAAGCGTCCCGAGCCACTCTCGCATCGGGTCGGTGTAGGCCGCGTCGATAAGGAGGTTGTGCGAGACCAGGAACCGGCTGTGGGTCCGCCAGGGGTTCACGCCGAAGCCCCGCTCCCGGCGCATGCGCGTCAGGTAGGCGCGGTCCAGGATCTCGAAGACCAGCCCGAACCGCTCCTCGAGCTCGCCCTTCCACTGCTCCAGGACCGAGGGCGGCGCTGCGACGACGATGAACTTGGTCTTCTTGCGGAGGAGCAGCTCGCGAGCGATGAGCCCCGCCTCGATCGTCTTGCCGAGACCGGTGTCGTCCGCGATGAAGAGGTTCACGCGCGGGAGGCGGAGGGCCTTCCGGAGTGGCTCCATCTGGTAGGAGTCGATCTTGATACCGGCGCGGAACGGCGACTGGAAGAGGTTCGGATCCGTCGCCGTGACGCAGTTCCAGCGCAGGGTGTTGAGGAACGCGGCGAAGCGCGGCGGCGAGTCGAAGCCCTTCTTCGCGAGGTCCGCCCAGCCCTCGACTTCGAGGATCCGGCGGTCGATCTCGTAGTCCCAGTAGACCTCGATCGTCTGGCCTTGGGCGTCGTCGTCCGCGCAGGCGAGGCGGACCAGCGAGGACTGGCCGGGCGCCGCCGCGGCTACGACCTCCTCGACGAGCCAGCGGCGTGAGCGGACTTGAACGAGTTCTCCGGGGGTCGGGTACCTCTCCGGTTGGGCATCTGCCGTTCTCGACAACGATCCCCCTCCTCGCCTCCCTGCCTGACGGTCACCAACGTCGGCGTAGCGCTTACGAACCGCCCCCCGGAGCGGTGGGCGACGGGTGGCGAAACCGAGACTAGGAGAGTAACCCAACGGGCGGACATGCGGGTACGAGGAATCCGCGATGCCTGCCTACATGAAGAGCAACTTCTACGTACTGGCGTCCAGCATCTTACGGATCTGAGGGTAGGCGCAGTGGGCTTCGGTATTCCCGCCCTGTCTGGCAGTCAACGTCTTCACAGAGCGCTCCAAGTGCGATCGGGTACCGACAAGTTGCGCGTAGGAGGCCTCAAGTACTTCCGCAAGAGTCGTAGGAGTATTTGTTCTTCGGGCCGACCACAACAGATGCCCGGCATCAAGAGCCTGCGTTTCGCGGATCAAGCGTCGGCGCTTCTTTGTTAGCGTTCCGCGCCTTGGCTGCAACCCACTTCCTTACGACTGCCAGTTCGCGGACGGCTGCCAGTTCGGCGGGGAGGTCCGCTGGCAGATTCTGAACAAGGAATAGGCCGACCGGATCGTATCCTGACGGAATCGCGAACGGTCGCGCTCCTTCTCGTTTCTCGTACAGACGGTTTAAGAACTCGATGCAAACTGCGCACAGGGGGACAAACGGTTGCTTCCGGCCCTTCGCAATCCAGGTACCGATCTTCGAATCAACCTCGAAGGGAGCTAGGCAACAACCACACGGTTCGACGTTCCTATGTCCTATCTCCAAGCCAGGCAGGAATACCAGCCGCTCGACGTAATCACGTGGGTTGCCAGTGGCGCCGTGCTCGCGCATCAACCTCTCATGATCGCGAACCAGCGCCTCGATGCGCGGCTTGTCGTCTGTCCTGACCGGCAACCGGAAGAGGACGAGAAGAGCCTGAACGGCCACCATGAAGTCCGCTGTCGGGTCACTCGGGAGCTCCTCGGGTCCCGAGGATGCCTCGCGAATTGCCTCGTCAGCGGCCCGTCGCATCTTCTCTGCGATCTCTTGTTCCAAAGCCGCTCTACGTTCAGGAGAACGGGCAAGCATGGCGTTCGCTCCCGAAAAGGCAGCTCGCGCCTCCCTCCGCTCACGACGCGTCCCAGTCCTTGCTTGCTGGAACAGCTTGAACGACTGCTCCTTGGAGCCCGCAATGCCTTCTGACCGCAGCATGAACTCCATCACCATCATGTCCGAGCCCAGCGCCACCTCCTTTTCGGACAGGAGGCCCTTGCTGCGACGGCGCTGAACCGTGAGGCCGATCGCGATCGCGATGGCGAGTCCGAACAGCGGAGCTACGAGCCACGCCATGATTTCCCCCTACGCGGTCACTGTACCAGATGGAATGTCGAGCGGGCCCCGTGCGCGAGGTAGCTTCAGGCAGTGAGTAAGTGCAGAAGGCGAGGTCCTCTGAAGCAACCACCTCGCCGGCGAAGTCCACCGAGTACCGGGCGCCGGGGAAGAGGTCTACGGGGCCGGCGCCATCTCGGTGCAGCCGTCGTACTCGCGGCAGTACATCTGCCGCCTGCGAAGTGCTTGCCGCACTTCGGGCAGATCCAGTCCGCGTCGTCGAGCGTGTAGGTCTTTTCCATCACCGGCAGGGCCGGCTATTCGCGCGCGCCGCCGTCCGACGACTCCCCGAAGAGGACCTCGCTATTCACCGCGAGCTGCGCCTCGAGCTGGGCGAGCTCGGGCTGCAGATCCCGCGGGCTCGCGCCACGGACTGCCACATCGCGAAATCGAGCCACTGCGCCCACGCGTCTGCAAGTGACCTTTGACGCCCCCAAGGGCCTGCCCCGGCTTGCGGTGTCGGGCTTTCCTGTTGTCAGCCTAACGAGATACGAGTAGATAGTTAGGAGTCTCGGAGCTGAGGCATGTCGTCGAGTTCGGAAGTGACCCTCACCCAGTCGCCCCCTCCGGCGGCCGGGGAGGCGCCGGCCGGGGTGGTCTGGTCCCCGGGGCAGGCGCTCCTCACCGTTCGCCAGGTCGCCGAGTTCCTCGGCATGTCGCCCAAGGCGGTCTACCACAGGGCCGAGCGCTGCCAGCTCCCGGGGATCGTCCACGTGGGTCGCTCGCTTCGATTCCGTCGCACCGACCTGCTACGGTTCATCGAGGAAAGGCATGGACTGTCGCCGACGAGGAGTCGGTGATGGCCATTTACGTGAGGCCGTTCGTGACGTCGATCGCGCACATCGAAGGATGTCCGAGGCGCAACTGCGGCCCCGGGTGCGCGCGGGACACGAGCGGTTGGGAGTACCACATCAAGCTGGTCCTGCCGAACGGCGAGCACTTCGAGGAACGGAAGAAGTCGCCGATGAATGGCAAGGCCGCCACACAGCGATACGCAGAGGAGCGGGCCGCGCACGTCGTCCGGGCGAGCGTCGCCCCTCAGGTCGCTGCGAATAAGGAGGTGATGACCGTCTCCGAGTTCCAGGAGAGTTTCCTGACCTACTCGAAGACCAACAACAAGCCGAGCACCGTGGCCGCCAAGCTGGTGGCGCTGCGCGTTCACCTCGTCCCCTTCTTCGGCGCCATGAAGCTCGACGCCATCGGGCCGGCCGAGGTGGAGCGCTTCAAGGCCGCGAAGCTCGACGAGGACCTCGAAAAGAAGTCCATCAACAACCACCTCGCAGTGTTGCGGAAGCTCCTCAACCTCGCCGTGGAGTGGGGCGCGCTGGACCGGGCGCCCAGGGTGCGCGCCTTCAGGGGGAAGCCGCAACTCATCTCTGAGGACGAGTACCTGACCTTCGACGAAGCCGACCGGCTCGTCCGGGCCGCCGAGCCCGGGTGGCGGCCGTTCCTCGTCGTGGGACTCAAGACCGGGCTCCGCGTCGGCGAGCTGCTCGCGCTCAAGTGGCAAGACATCGACCTCGTCGCCGGGCACCTCGTCGTCCGCCGCACGCTGTGGCGCGACCAGGAAGGTCCCCCGAAGGGTGGCACCAACCGCAAGGTCGACCTTTCGGACGAGGCACTGGCCACCTTGAAGGGTCACCGCCACCTGAAGGGCCCCTACGTTTTCTGCGCCGCCTCGGGAGCCCGCCTGACGCACTCCATGGTCAAGGACGTCGTCCCGTCCGCCTGCCGCCGCGCAGGGCTCGGGAAGCGCATCACCACCCACGGGCTCCGGCACACCTTCGCGAGCCACCTGGTGATGCTCGGCGCGTCGCTCAAGGCCGTGCAGGAGCTCCTCGGCCACGAGAGCATCGAGATGACGCTTCGCTACTCCCACCTCACTCCGGACGTGAAGCGGGAGGCCGTTCGGCTGCTCGATCGGCCCGAAAAGTTGGGAGACATACGGGAGACGGAGGTGAGCGAAAAGAAAAACCCCCGGGTTTCCCCGGGGGTAGATGGAGCGGGAAAAGGGATTTGAACCCTCGACCCTCGCCTTGGCAAGGCGATGCTCTACCACTGAGCTATTCCCGCGAATCCTGCGTGGCGGTCGGGGTTTATATGGGGTCGCCGCCGGGGGTGTCAAGGGGCCAGATCCCCGTTCCGGACGCCCGCCGATTGGCCCCGCGCGGCGCCGCCCGGCCGGGCCGGAGCCTCAGCCGGCCCGGCGGTACACCGCCTCCAGGAAGCCCTTGAAGTAGTTCACCGCCGACCAGACGGAGAAGACGATCGACAGGTAGACGAGCGCCGTGCCGGCGACGTTGGCGTCGATGTCCACCGCGAACAGGCCGAAGTCCACCGGGTAACGGTAGTGGAGCAGCAGGAAGGTGATCCCGACGAGCTGGATCGCCGTCTTGTACTTCCCCTCCTGCCCGGCGGCGATGACGATCCCCTCGCTCATGGCGATGCTGCGCAGCCCGGTGACCGCGAACTCGCGCCCGAGGATGACGATCACCACCCAGGCCGGCACCCGCCCCAGGTGCACCAGCATCACCAGCGCCGACATGGCGATGAGCTTGTCGGCGAGCGGGTCGAGGAACTTCCCGATGACGGTCACCGCGTCGAGCCGGCGCGCCAGCCAGCCGTCCAGGAAGTCGGTGGCGGCCACCGCGGCGTAGATCATCGCCGCCACGAAGCTGTTGAACCTCGACTCGTAGTACGCGTAGACGAGGAAGGCCGGGATGGCGGCGATCCGCACCAGGGTGACGAGGTTGGGGATGCTCCACAGCTCGGCGCGGAAGCTCCGGTTCACGCGCGCCCCCTCACGCCTGCGAGGCGGCGCCGGTCGCCGCCTCGGGATCGAGCAGCACGCGCCCCTCGCCGGACAGCTCCACCACCAGCGCGGCGCCGGGCTCCTCGGCCTCGCTCCCCTCCTGCAGCGGCGCCAGCTTGGGGGTCAGGCTGCCGCTCCAGCCCGCCAGGGCCGCCAGCGGCACGCGCAGCGGCGCGTCGGCGGTGACCGGCAGCGCCGTCACCTCGCCGGCGGTGGCCAGCAGGAAGCGGCCCCGGCCGCGCAGGTGCACCAGGTTCAGGTCGGTGCCGAGGCGCGAGGCCACCCGGCCGTTCTCGAAGGACAGCGCGTCCTCGAAGCCGAAGACCACCTCCTCGCGGAAGTAGCCCGACTCGCCGGCCAGCTCCACCGGCGTGAGCCGCCGGTCGCCGGCCCGGTAGAGCAGCGCCCCCTCGCCGGTGGCCCGCAGCACCCGGTCCGGCCCCTCGCCGAAGGGCTTGTCGGTCGCCTTGCCGCGGAAGCGCTTCACCTCGGCGGAGAGCTTCACCGCGCCGCGCACCGAGGCCAGGCCGCGCGCCCGCACCAGCACCTCGCCGTGCACGGTGACGGTGAGGAGCCCGCGCGACACCGCGAAGGTCTCGACGGCGGCGGGGACCACCAGCCGCGCCTCCGAGAGCTCCGCCAGGGTCTGGGCGCCGGCGGCGAGCGGCGCGGGCGTGACGGCCGGCGCGATGAGGATCTCCGGCGGCGGGGCCGCGACCGGCGTCGGGACGGTGCCGGGGGGGGCGGCCCGCGCCTCGACGGACGGGGCCGGAACCGGAACCGGAACCGGAACCGGGACCGGAACCGGGACCGGAACCGGGACCGGGACCGGCGCGATCGGCGGCGCGGCGGCCTCGCCCCCGGCGGTCGCCGTCGCGTCGCCTTCGGCGGGCCCGGGCCGGGCCTCGGCGGCCTGCTCCGCCGGCCGGGCCAGCCGGATCAGCTCGTCGCAGCGGGCCACCATCTGCTCGCTGCCCGCCTTCTCGAACCACTCCCGGGCGCGGACGAAGTCGCCGGACTCGAGCCAGGCGAGCCCCAGGTAGCCCATGGCCTTCTTGTGGCCGGGGTTCAGGTCGAGCGCCACCTCCAGCTGCTTCACCGCCTCGGCGTGGCGCCTGGCCTTCAGGTTGGCGAGGCCGAGGTTCACCCGCGCCGCCGCCTCGACCGGGTTCTCGTTCACCAGCCGCCCGTAGGCGTCGGCCGCCTCCTCGTACCGGCCCAGCCGGTAGAAGGCCTGCCCCAGCAGCCCCAGCGCCTTCGAGTCCTTGGGCCGCAGCTCCAGGGCGCGCGCCAGCGAGAGGCGGGCCGGCGCCGCCTCGCCGCGCGCCAGCGTCTCGGCGCCACGGTTCAGGTGGAAGAGGAACTCCTCGTCGAGCCCCTCCACCTCGTCCTGGATGCGCGGGGGCGACACGCCTAGCTGCTCCCGATGTAGGCCTGGTAGAGCGCCAGCACCCGCCGGACGTAGTCCCTGGTCTCGGCGATCGCGGGGATCGGGCCGCGCGCCCGGCGCACCGCCTCGGGGCCGGCGTTGTACGCCGAGAGCGTCCGGTACAGGTCGCCGTCGTACTGGGTCCAGAGCTGGCGGAGGTAGCGGGCCCCGCCGTCGATGTTCTGCGCGGGGTCGAAGACGTCGGAGACGCGCAGGCTGCGGGCCGTCTCGGGCATGAGCTGCATGAGCCCCAGCGCTCCGCGGCGCGACACCGCCCGCGGGTTGAAGGCCGACTCGGCCGCCATCACCGCCTTGATCAGGGCCGGCGGCAGCTCGTAGCGGCGCGCCGCCTCCTGGACGTGCGGGTCGTAGTCCTTGCCCGACTTGTTCCAGCGGACCAGCGCCTGCGCCGGGGGGATGCGGTCGTCGATGACGATGCGGTGGAGCTGGGGGGTGGAGACGATCTTCCCCTTCACCCGCGGCCGCCGGTGGTGGAGCCGCGCGTACTCGTCGGAGCTCTCGTCGAAGACGCGGATGACGCCGTCCTTGTCGACGTACGAGTACACCACCCCGGCCCGTGCCCGGACGGGCACGGCCAGCGTCGCCACGAGGGCCATCGCTGCTGCGATGCTGCGCATCTTCACCGGCCGGATGATACGGCTGCGACCTCGACCGACAACTTTATCTCCTGCCTTTCCCGGGCGGTAGAGGTAGGTTCTCCCACATGAGCCTCGCGCCCCGAGAGCAGGTCGATTTCCTGGTGCTGGGTGGCGGCGTCGCCGGCCTGAGCTTCGCCCTGGAGGCCGCCGCCCACGGATCGGTGCTGGTCCTCACCAAGAAGGGGCGCTCCGAGGGGAGCACCCAGTACGCCCAGGGCGGCATCGCCTCGGTGCTGGGGCCGGACGACGACTTCGACAAGCACATCGAGGACACCCTGATCGCCGGGGCCGGGCTCTGCCACCGCGACGCCGTCGAGGTGACGGTGCGGGAGGGGCCGGAGCGCATCCGCTGGCTCCTCTCCCTGGGCGTCGAGTTCGACCGCGAGGAGGGGCACCTGCACCTCACCCGCGAGGGCGGCCACTCCCGGCGCCGGGTGGCCCACGCCAAGGACACCACCGGGCGCGAGGTGGAGCGGGCCCTGCTCGCCGCCTGCGAGGCGCGCGGCATCCGCATCGTCGAGGACCAGATCGGCATCGACCTGATCACCAGCGCCAAGCTCGGGCTGGCCGGGCCGCCGCGCTGCCTCGGGGCCTACGTCCTCGACCGCGGGAGCGGCGACGTCTCCACGGTGGTGGCGGCGGCCACGGTGCTGGCCACCGGCGGCGGCGGGAAGGTCTACCTGTACACGTCGAACCCCGACGTCGCCACCGGCGACGGCGTGGCCATGGCCTGGCGCGCCGGCGCCCCGGTGGCCAACATGGAGTTCTTCCAGTTCCACCCCACCTGCCTGTTCCACCCCGCGGCGGGGAGCTTCCTCATCTCCGAGGCGCTGCGGGGCGAGGGCGGCATCCTGCGGAACAAGGCCGGCGAGGCCTTCATGGTCCGCTACGACCCGCGCAAGGAGCTGGCCCCGCGCGACGTGGTGGCGCGCTCCATCGACGCCGAGGTGAAGCGCCGCGGCGACGACTGCGCCTTCCTGGACATGACGCACCTGCCCAAGGCCTTCCTGCTCGACCACTTCCCGCACATCTACGCCACCTGCCGGGAGTTCGGGATCGACATGGCGGCGCAGCCCATCCCGGTGGTGCCGGCGGCCCACTACCAGTGCGGCGGCGTGGTCACCGACCTCCACGGCGCCACCTCCCTCCCCCGCCTCTTCGCGGTGGGCGAGGTCTCCTGCACCGGGCTGCACGGCGCCAACCGGCTGGCCTCCAACTCCCTGCTGGAGGGGCTGGTCTTCGGCCGGCGCGCGGCGCTGGTGGCCCGGGAGCTGCTCGACGGCGGCCGCCTGGTGGCGCCCGACGTCCCGCCCTGGAACCCGGGCAACGCCCTCGCCCCGGACGAGGGCGTGGTGGTGACGCACAACTGGGAAGAGGTGCGCCGCACCATGTGGAACTACGTGGGCATCGTCCGCTCCACCAAGCGGCTGGAGCGTGCCCGCAGCCGGCTGCGCACCCTGCGCAGCGAGATCCTGGAGTACTACTGGCAGTACAAGGTGACGCCGGACCTGGTGGAGCTGCGCAACCTCGCCGACATGGCCATGCTGGTGATCGAGAGCGCCCTGCGCCGCAAGGAGTCGCGCGGGCTCCACTACACCCTCGACTACCCCAAGACCGACGACGCCCAGCTCCGCGACACGGTGCTGACCCGTGGCGACTTCGACTGACGCCGCGGGCGGCGCGGCCTCCCCGCCCTACGGGAAGACGAAGTCCATCCGCCCCTCGGAGCCGGCGATCCGCAGCGTGGCGGCGCCGTCCGCGTCGCCGTCCTTCCGCGCGAAGCGGATCCGGTAGACGGTGTCGTACTCGTGGATGGAGGGGTAGAGGTCGCGCAGCAGCGAGTCCACCCGGACCACCTTCACCTGCGCCGGCAGCCGCTCCGGCTGCCCCTCGCGGAGCAGCGCCACCCGCCAGACGGTGTCCGTGGCGTCGAGGTCGTTGTCGCGGGCGTCGCTGGTGAAGAACACCAGCAGGAACTCCTGCCAGCGCGCCCCCTCCTCCCGCTCCCGCGCCGCCAGCGCCTGGCGCTCCGGCCCGGTCATCGCCTTCCAGGCCGCCACCTGGTCCACGCGCCGGGCGCGCACCTCGGGCACCTGCCAGGTGGCGGTGGCGATGGCGTGGGTCTCGAACCGGTCGTAGAGCTTGGCCACCTGGGTGTAGCGGCTCCGCGCCGCCGTCCAGGCGTCGGCCTCCGGCCCGAGCCGCGGCTGGTGGAGCACCGAGCAGCCGGCCAGCGCCAGCGCCGCCAGGGCCAGGGCGCGGCTCATCGCAGGAAGTCCTCGCGGGTGAAGAGGGCGTCGAGCGGCACGCCCTGCGCCTCGATGGCCTCCCGCCCGCCCTCGAGCCGGTCCACCAGCGCGAAGCAGCCCACCACCTCCAGCTTCTCGGCGCGGCAGCGCTCGATGGCCCGGAGGGCGCTGCCGCCGGTGGTGACGACGTCCTCCAGCACCGCCACCCGGCTCCCGTCGGGGATGGTCTTGCGCCCCTCGATCCACTGGCCGGTGCCGTGCCCCTTGGGCTCCTTGCGCACGATGAAGGCGTCGATCGGAGCGGGGGGAGACAGCCCCCCCGCACCCCCCGCTCGCTCCGGGCCAGCCGCCTCCGGCTGGCCCTGCGCGCGCCAGCGCTCCCATTCGAGGAAGCTGGTCAGGGCGATGGCCGAGGCCAGCGGATCGGCGCCGAGCGTCAGGCCCCCCACGCCCCGCACCAGCGGCCGGAGGCGCCGCACCCGCTCGAAGAGGGTCCGGCCGACGAGCACGTGCCCCTCGGCGGTGAGGGCGGTGCGCTTGCAGTCCACGTAGAAGTCGCTCTCCTTGCCGCTCGCCAGGACCACCCGGCGCCGCTCGAAGGAGAGCGTGCGCAGCAGCTCCAGCAGGCGTGCGCGGTCGGCGGCGGCGGTCATCGGTCGGCGTCCTCCAGGAAGGGGAGCAGCTCCGCCACGTAGCGGGCCTGCACCAGCAGGAGCCGGCGGCCTTCCGCCGGCAGATCCTTCCACGCCCCGTAGGCCGTGGCCAGGTCCTGGTTCAGGGCGGACATGCGCAGGGCCAGGTCGCGGGCGAAGTCGTCGGCCGAGACCTCCTCGACCTCCTCCCGGGCCGCCGCGCCCCGCGCCCCGGCCGGATCCGCGCCCCGCCCGGCGGGCTCCTCGCCCTCGCCCTCGGCCTCGGCCTCGCCGGCCCCGGCCGCTCCGAGGGGCGCCGGCCCCTCGAGGAACTCGTAGAACCGCTCCCGCACCTCGGCCGGCAGCGGCGCCCGCAGGCGCGCCTCCTCGACCAGCTCGGCGGCCCAGGGCGCGGCGCCGGAGGCCGCCAGCCGGTCGCGCAGCGCCAGCAGCTCCGCCTCTGCCAGGGGCTCCCCGGTGAGCCCCTGGACCAGGGCCACCGCCCAGGCGTCCTCGTCGGAGAGCGACTGGTGCACCCGGGCCAGCACCTGCTCCCGCATCAGCAGGCGGAGCGCCGCCAGCCGCCGGAAGCCGGCCACCAGCTGCCAGCGCGGCTCCCCGTCCTCGCCCCCCGGGAGCGGGCGCAGCTCCACCGGCTCCAGCTGTCCCAGGCGGCCGATCGAGGAGGCGAGCACCGACACCTCCCCCTCCGGGCGGAGGCGGAAGCGCTCGTCGGGCGCGATCTCCTCGACCGGGACGAAGAGCACCGCGCCGGTGGCGTGCGCGGGCGCGGCCGTGCGGATCTCCGGTCCCACGTCCCCGCCCCGTCGGCGCGGCTACTTCCGCCGGACGATGACCTTCTTCTTGCCGCCGCCCAGCCCCGCCGGGACCGGCGGCTCGGGCGGACGGGGCGGCAGCGCCTTCTCCTCGGCGCGGGCCGAGGCCGGGGCGGCCGAGGGCCGGCGGGTCGACAGGGCCGGGCGCGCGGCGCGCGCCGCCGGCCGCTCCCCCTCCCCGGCGTCGAAGGAGCCCATGTCGATGCGGCCGCGGAAGCTGGCGCCGTCGACGATGATCACCCGGGGGGCGGCGATGTCGCCGACCATCCGCCCCTCCTTGGTGATCTCGACGCTCTCGCTGGCGGTGACGTTGCCCACCACCGCGCCGGCGATGACGCAGTTCTTCACCTGCACCTCGGCCTTCACCACGCCGGTGGGCTCGACCACCAGGGTCTTGGTGAGGGTGACGGTGCCCTCGACGCGGCCGCGGACGGTGAGGTCCTCGTCGCCGTTCAGGTTGCCGTTGATGAGGATCGACTCGCCGATGATGGTGCTGCCGTCCAGGCTCGCCATGGCTTACTTCGCCCCCTTCACGTCCATGTCCACGTTGCCCTTGAAGACCGCGCCGTCGGCGATGAGGATGCGCGGCGCCCGGATGTCGCCGGTCACCTTGCAGTCGGCCTTCAGCTCCACCTTCTCGCTGGCGCTGATGTTGCCGGTCACCTGGCCCGAGACCTCGACCCGCGCCGTCTCGATGTCGGCCTCGATGACGCCCGAGCCCTCGACGTAGAGGCTCTCCTTGAGCCCGATGCGCCCCTTCACCGTCCCGAGGATCACCAGGTCCTCGTCGCCGCTGATCTCGCCGTCGATGACGATGGAGCTGCCGATGACGGTGTGGGCGCCGGTGCGGGGCGTGGGGGACTTCTCGATGGCTGCCATGCTGCCTCCAGGATTCCAGGTGGGCGCCCTGCGCCCGGGGCGCGGTGCGGCGCGACGTTCGAAGGGGGTCGTGTCGCGGCATCGTAGAGGCCCGGCCGCGCGGGCGTCAACGCCTTCCGGAGGAGCCCGGGCCGCTGTCGGCGCCGTGCCTACAGCCGCGCCGCGATCCAGGCGACGGCGTCGCCCACGGTGCGGTCCCGGTCGGCCTCGTTCCACAGCTCGTGGCGCAGCCCGGGGTAGAGCAGGAAGGCCTTGTCGGCCGCGCCGGCCTGGTCGGCGAAGGCCTCCCCGGCGGCCGGGTCGGCGATGCGGTCGGCCCCGCCGGCCAGCACCAGCAGCGGGTGGCGGAACTCCCTCATCCGCGGCAGCAGCGCCGCCTGGGCGGCGGTGGCCTCCTCGAACCAGCGCGGCGTGGTCTTGCGGCCGTAGAGCGGGTCCTGGTCGGTCCAGCGCTGCATCTCCGGGTCGCTGGTGAGCTCCTCCAGCTTGAGGCCGGTGGCGAAGGGGAGCCACGGCACCAGGCGGCCGGCGGCGCGGCCCAGGGCCACCTTGAGCCGGGGCGGCTCCACGGCGGGCCGGAGCCAGGGAGAGGAGAAGACGAAGCCGTCGGCCCGGCGGCCGGGGAGCAGCCCCCAGCCCGCGGCGATGAGCCCGCCCATGCTGTGGGCGGCGACGAAGAGCCTCCGGTCGCCGGCCCGCTCGCGCACCGCCGCGACGAAGGCGTCCAGGTCGTCGTGGTACTCGGAGAAGGCGTCCACGTGCCAGCGCCGCCCCTCCGAGCGGCCGTGGCCGCGGAAGTCGAGCAGCGCCACCTCGAAGCCGGCCGCCACCAGGGCCCGCGTCAGGGCCGGGTAGCGCCCCCCGTGGTCGCCGCCGCCGGGCAGCACCGCCACCGTGGCCCGGGGGCGCGCCGGGGCGTAGCGCTGCCAGTGGAGCCGGGTGCCGTCCCGGGAGACCAGCTGGCCCTCCTCGCGCACGGCCTCGGTGGGCGAAGGGAAGGTCGGGACGGGCATGCGCGCCATCGCTAGCCCCCCGATCACCGTGTGTCAATGTGCGTGCTATCGCACCCGGCCCGATGGGGGGCCGTTCACGGCGTCCCGGCCCGCCCGCCCAGCTCCTGGAGCTTGCGCTCCAGCGTGGCGCGCTGCCGCGCGGTCCGCTCCGGCGCGTCGTCCGATCCGCCGGCGTCCAGGGTGCGCAGGGCGCGGCGGTAGGCCTGCTCGGCCTCGGCGCCGCGCTGCGCCCGCCGGTAGGC
>JAJZTO010000376.1 GCA_021848865.1 Myxococcales bacterium | reverse complement strand
TCCGATCTCGATCCTGGACGTCGCCAAGGCCATGGCCGCGGAGCGCGACCTCGACCCGCTGCTCGACCTCATCCTCCGCGAGGCGGCGGCGGTGGTGGAGGCGGACCGCTGCTCCCTCTTCGTGCTCGACCGCGAGCGGGGCGAGCTGTGGAGCAAGATCGCCCACGGCACCGGGGAGATCCGCGTCCGGCTCGGGACCGGCATCGCCGGCGCGGTGGCGGCCACGGCGCGGCCCGTCCGCATCGACGACGCCTACGCCGACCCGCGCTTCGCCCGCGAGGTCGACCGGGCCACCGGCTACCGCACCCGCTCCATCCTCTGCGTGCCGATGCTCTCCACGCGGCGCGAGGTGGTGGGGGTGCTCCAGGCCCTGAACCGCAAGGACGGCACCTTCTCCGACGAGGACGAGGAGCTGCTCGTCGCCCTGGGCGGCCAGGCGGCCGGCGCCATCGAGAACGCGCAGCTCCACGAGGAGATCGAGCGGCTCTTCGAGGGGTTCGTGCACGCCTCGGTGGGGGCCATCGAGGCCCGCGATCCCACCACCGCCGGCCACTCCCGGCGCGTCGCCGACTACACCCTGGCGCTGGCCCGGGCCGTCGAGGCGGCGCCGCCCCCGGATCGGCGCGGCACGACCTTCCGGCCCGACGAGCTGCGCCAGCTGAAGTACGCGGCGCTGCTCCACGATTTCGGGAAGGTGGGCGTGCGCGAGCACGTCCTGGTCAAGGCCGACAAGCTCTACCCGCACGAGCGGGACCTGCTCGAGTCCCGCTTCGGCCTGATCCGGGCGCGGCTGGAGCTGGAGCGGGCCGAGGCCCGCGCCGCCGGGCGCCCCGCCGACGGCGCCGAGCGCCGGCTGGCGGAGCTGGCCGGCCTCTGGCAGGTGGTGCTGGACTGCAACCGGCCCACGGTGCTGGACGAGGACCGCTCGCGCGAGCTGCGGCGCCTCGCCGGCCTCACCTGGCGCGAGGGCGGCGAGGAGCGCCCCTACCTCACGCCTGGGGAGTTCCAGCTCCTCTCCATCCCGCGCGGCTCGCTCTCCGAGGAGGAGCGCAGGCAGATCGAGAGCCACGTCAGCCACACCTTCGAGTTCCTCTCGCAGATCCCCTGGACGCGGGCCCTGGGGCGGGTGCCGGAGATCGCCTACGCCCACCACGAGAAGCTGGACGGGCGCGGCTACCCGCGCGGCGTGGCGGGCGGGGACATCCGGGTGGAGACCCGGATGATGACCATCGCCGACATCTACGACGCGCTCACCGCCAGCGACCGGCCCTACAAGCGCGCCGTGCCGCCGGAGAAGGCGCTCGACATCCTGGCGCAGGAGGCGAAGCGCGGGCAGGTGGACGCCGCGCTCCTCGGGGTCTTCGTCTCCAGCGGATCGTGGAGGCTCCCGGCGCGATGAGCCGGGCCCGCCGGCTGCCCCGGGCCTTCTTCGCGCGGGATCCGCGCGAGGTGGCCCGGGACCTGCTCGGGAAGGTCCTGGTCCACCGGGACGGCGGGACCCGCCGCGCCGCGCGCATCGTCGAGACCGAGGCCTACCTGGGGGAGCGCGACCGGGCCAGCCACGCCCGCTTCGGCCGGACGCCGCGCGCCGCCATCATGTTCGGCCCGCCCGGCTTCGCCTACGTCTACCTGGTCTACGGGATGCACCACTGCCTGAACGCCGTGACCGGGGCCGAGGGCCACGCCTCGGCGGTGCTGCTCCGGGCCGCCGAGCCGCTCGAGGGCTGCCTCGCCGAGCCGCGCGGCCCGGGGAGGCTCTGCCAGGCGCTGCGCGTCCGGCGCGAGACGGAGAACGGGCTCGACCTGTGCGGCGGGCGGCTGTTCCTGGAGGAGGGGCCGCCGCCGGGGCGCGTCGCCACCTCGGCGCGCGTCGGGGTGGGCTACGCCGGCGCCTGGGCCCGGCGCCGGCTGCGCTTCTACCTGGCCGGGAACCCCTTCGTGAGCCGCGGGCCCGGCTCGCCTCGGCGCCGGGCGATCCGCTAGATTGCGCGCCGTGCTGCACCTCGCCGGACAGGACAGCCGGGGCCTCGCCGACGCCCTGGGGATCGCGCTCGCCGACGCCCGCCGCATCCTCGGGGCGGTGGTGGGGCGCGGGCGCCCGCTGCGCGAGGCCCGCAACGTCCGGCGCGCGGTGCTGGACCGGGCCGAGGCGCTGGCCTCGGCGGCGCCGCTCTCCTGCGTCACCAAGGTGGACGCCAGGGACGGCTTCCGCCGCTACCTCTTCGCGCTCGCCGACGGCGCGAGGGTCGAGGCGGTGCGCATCCCGCTCTTCGACACCCACCACACCCTCTGCCTCTCCTCGCAGGTGGGCTGCGCCCTGGGGTGCGCCTTCTGCGCCACCGGCCGGCTCGGGCTCACCCGCAACCTCGAGTCCTGGGAGATGGTGGCCCAGTACCTGGCGGTCCGCGCCGACAGCCAGCGCCCCGTCACCGGCGCGGTCTTCATGGGCCAGGGGGAGCCGTTCCACAACTACGACGCCGTGCTCCGCGCCGCCCACGTGCTCTGCGACCCGGCCGGCGGACGCATCGACCAGCGCCGCATCTCCATCTCCACCGCCGGCGTGGTGCCGATGATCCGGCGCTACACCGCCGAGGGGCACCGCTTCCGGCTCTGCGTCTCCCTGAACGCCGCCCTGCCGGAGAAGCGCGCCGCGCTGATGCCGGTGGAGCGCGGCCACCCGCTCGACGAGCTGGTGGACGCGATCCGCGAGCACGCGCTGCGGCGCGACCGGGTGACGGTCGAGTACGTGATGATGGCCGGGGTCAACGTCGGCGAGGAGGACGCCGCGGCGCTGGGGCGGCTGCTCCGCGGCTTCCCGGTCCGCCTGAACCCCATCGCCGTGAACGACGCCACCGGCCGCTTCCGGCCGCCCGGCGAGGCGGAGTGGAAGGCCTTCCGCGACGCGCTGGCGCGCCACCTCCCGGGCCAGCCGGTGGTGCGGCGCTACTCCGGCGGGCAGGACCAGAACGCCGCCTGCGGGATGCTGGCGTCGACGGGCGCCTGACCGCTCAGCCGCCGCCCGGGGGGCCGGACCCCGGCGGCGCGTCGGCCGGGTCGAGGAGGTCGAGCAGCTCGAGCAGCTCCAGCTGCCGCAGCTCGTCGAGGTGGCGGATCAGGTCGTCGTCGGGACCGGGCACGGCGCGCGGATCGGGAGGCGGCCGGCGATCCGGTGGCGGCGCCGGCGGGGACGGGCGCACCGCCTCGGGGACGGCCGGCGGCGCGGTCCGCGGCTCGCCGGCCGGCGCGGGCGGCTCCTCCGCCGTGCCGGCGGCGGAGAGCGCGAGGGCCGCGAGCAGG
>JAJZTO010000375.1 GCA_021848865.1 Myxococcales bacterium | reverse complement strand
GCACCGACCCGCCCTCGACGGCCACCACCTCGGGCGGGTGGGTGAAGGAGTCGAGCAGCGCGGCCGCGCGGCGGCCGTCGCGCGAGACGGTGAGGTGGTGGAGGTTGGCGCCGGCCCAGAGGCGCCGGGGCGCGCCGCCGCCGGCCGCCGCCTCGAAGAGGGTGGTGCCGCCGTCCTGCTCCGCGGTGAAGAGCAGCCGGCCCGGGCCCGCCCAGGCGAAGTCGCGGACCGAGAGGTCCAGCCCGGCGGTGAGGTCCCGCGGCGCCGAGCCGTCCGGGCCGCCCACCAGCAGCCGGCGCGCGTCCGACTCGTAGCCGGCCCGGGCCTGGGAGAGCCAGGCGAGCCGCCGGCCGTCGGGGGAGAAGCGCGGGGTCCCGTCCCAGCCCGGGCCGTGGAGCAGGGGCCGGGCGGCGCCGCCGCCGGCGAGCGGCGTGGCGTAGACGTCGCCGTTGGTGGAGGTGGCCTCCACCGGATCGGCGATGGCCACGAAGAGCAGCTCCTTCCCGTCGGGCGTCACCGCCAGGTCGCCGGGGCCGCCGCGGTCGAAGGGCGGCGCGTCCCGGTCGCCGGGGGTCAGGTCCACCGGGGGCCCGCCGGCCAGCGCCACCCGCAGCACGTGGGTGCGCTTGCGGTCGCGCCACTCGTTCCAGTGGCGGTAGAGCAGCCGCGTGGCGAGGTGGGGGCGCCCCTCCGCCTCCCCGTCCCGCTTCTCGTTGCAGGCCATGTCGGCGCCGCAGGCCGGGTCCACGTCCGAGAGCACCAGCAGCCCCTGCCCGTCGGGCAGCCAGGCGAAGCCCGAGGCCTCGGTGGGGAAGCTCGTCGCCTGGACCGCCTCGCCGCCGGCGAGGTCCAGGAGGTGCACCTGCTGCTTGCCGCTGCGGTCGGAGAGGAAGGCGAGGCGGCGCCCGTCGGGCGAGAAGCGGGGCGAGGAGACGGTCTCCTTCGCCGAGGTGAGCCGCCGCGGCGCGCCGCCCGCCGCCGGCACCACCCAGAGCGCCGAGGCGTAGCCGGAGCGGTCGGGCTTCAGCTCGGCGACGGTGAAGGCCACCGAGGCGCCGTCGGGGGAGAGGTCGGGCTCGGCGACGCGCGGCATGGCGAGCAGGTCGTCGACGGTGAAGGGGCGCGGCCCGGCGGCCCCCAGCAGCGCCAGGGCCAGGAGCAGGGGGGTGGTCATGGGTCCGACCTCTTACCACGCGTCCCCGGGCCGTGGGGCGGCGGCTCCGCGCCCCGGCGGGTGCCGCGCCGGGCGAATCGCGCTACCCTCCCGGTGCGCGTCTCCCCCCCGGCGCGCCCGATGAGCGCGACGCCCACCCCCGGCCCTCCGGCCCCCCTGCCGTGCGCCCGCTGCGGCTACCTCGCCGACACCAGCGGCGGCGCGCTGAACTTCTGCCCGAAGTGCGGCCTCGACCTGCGGGCCGGCGCGGCGCCGGCCGCGCCCGACCCCACCACCTCGCTCCACCTCGGGCAGGTGGTGGCCGACCGCTACCGGCTCACCGCGCTCCTGGGCGAGGGAGGCATGGGCGCCGTCTTCCGCGCCGAGCACGTCCGCATGGGCAAGGCGCTGGCGGTGAAGCTCCTGCGCGGCGGCTTCGCCCGCGACCCGGCGGCGGTGGAGCGCTTCAAGACCGAGGCCCACCTGGTCTCGCGCCTCTCCCACCCGCACACCATCGCCGTCTTCGACTTCGGCGAGCTGCCCCGCGACGCCGGCTTCTACCTGGCGATGGAGTACGTGCCGGGCAAGGACCTGGCCACCGAGCTGCGGAGCGCCGGCCGGCTCCCCGAGCCGCGGGCGGTGGCCATCGTCGAGCAGCTGCTCGGCTCCCTGGCCGAGGCCCATGAGGCGGGGATCGTCCACCGCGACGTGAAGCCGGCCAACGTCATGCTGATGGCGACCCGCGACGGCGACTTCGTCAAGGTCCTCGACTTCGGCATCGCCAAGCTCCGCGGCGCCGGCGGGAGCGACGCCACCCAGGGGGTGATCATCGGCACGCCCAGCTACCTGGCGCCGGAGCAGGCGCGCGGTGCCGAGCTCGACGGCCGGGCCGACCTCTACTCGGCCGGGGCGATGCTCTACGAGCTGGTGGCGGGCCGCTGCCCCTTCGTGAACCGGAACCCGGTGGCGGTGATGCAGGCCCACCTGAACCAGGAGCCGCCGGCGCTGCGGCTGATCGCGCCCTGGGTCTCCGACGGCCTGGCGGCGGTGATCCACCGGGCGCTGCGCAAGCGGCCCGAGGAGCGCTTCGCCAGCGCCGACCAGATGCGGCGCGCCCTGCTGGCGCTGCAGGCCCGGCCGGCCCCGCCGCGCCAGCCGTCGCCCGGCGACGCCCGGCTCGCGAACCGCGCCGACTTCGAGGAGTTCGAGCGGCAGGTGCGGCGGCTGCGGCGCAGCCGGGTGATGGCGCCGACCGCGGTCCTGGCGGCGCTGGCGCTCGCGGCGGCGGCGGTGTGGCGCTGGCCCGACCTCTACGCCCTGGCGCAGCGCCGTGTCCCGGCGGCCGCCCGGCTCCTCCCCGAGGCGCTGCGGCCGGCCAGCGCCTTCGACGGCGAGGAGCACGAGCCCAACGACACCCCGGCGCTCGCCAACCCCGTCCCCATCCCGCCCGGCGCCGACGGCCGGCCGGGCGGCGGGGTGGCGGTGGTGCGCGGCTTCGTGGGCGCCAAGCTCGACGCGAACACCGGCGACGTGGACGTCTACCGCGTCGAGGTGCCGGACCTGGGGCGCCGCCTGGTGCTGGTGGCCGACTGGAGCGGCCCGGAGCCGGGCCAGGGGATCCGCGGCCTCGACGTGGTGCTCACCCTGAACCGCGAGCGGCCCGGCGAGGGCGGGCGCCGCACCGCGCCGCTGGTGGCGCAGGCGAACCGCGGCGGGCCGGGGCGGCCCGAGCGGCTGGAGGCGCTGGTCGAGCCGGGCCGCTATTTCCTCGCCGTCCGCGAGCGGCACGACGAGGCCACCGGGCCGGTGGAGAAGCCGACCGACCCGTACCAGCTCCGCGTCACCCTCGCCGAGCCCCGCCCCGGCCACGAGGTGGAGCCGAACGACGACCCCGAGTCGGCGGACCACCGCGAGCACCGCTACCCGGAGTGGCGGGCCCTGGCGGAGCGCAACCCGCTGGGCGAGGGGACGCGGATCGAGGGGGAGACCTCGCCCGAGGACGCCGACACCTTCGCCGTCGCGCCGCGGAGCCCGGCCGAGCGGCCCGAGCTGGTGGCCGCGATCCCGGCGCCGGACCTGGCGCTCACCCTCCAGCGCTGGCTCCCCGACGCGGTGGATCTCGCCCCGCCGGCCGGCCAGGACCAGATCGGA
>JAJZTO010000374.1 GCA_021848865.1 Myxococcales bacterium | reverse complement strand
CGCGCCCGGGCTCCTCGCCTCGCTCCCCGCCGTCGAGCCGGCCGGCCCCGCGCCGGGCCTGCCGCTCGTCGTCGCGCCGAGCTTCCGGAGCCTCGACGGCCGCCCGCCGCGCGGCGCGCTCCTCCAGGAGCTCCCCGACCCGATCACCGGCTTCTCCTGGTCCGGCTGGGTGGAGCTCCACCCCACCACCGCCGCGCCGCTCGGCCTCCGGACCGGGGACGTCGTCGAGCTGCAGGGACCGGGCGGCCGCCACCGGCTGCCGGCCTTCGTCTCGGAGTCGATCCGGGCGGGGGCGGCCGCGGTCCCCGTCGGCGACGCGACGGCGCTCCTCGACGGCCGCGGGCACCTCGGCGCCGGCGCCCGGGTGGTGCTGCGCCGCGGCGGCGGCAGGGTGGAGCGCCCCCACCCCGAGGTCGGCGGGGCGAAGGGCGGGCACCGGCTGGTCCGCACCGTGGAGCGGGCGGCTCCCTCGCTGCCGCGCGCGGCGCCCCTGCCGTCGATGTACCCGCCGGTCCAGCACCCGGTCCACCGCTGGGCCCTGGCCGTGGACCTGGACCGCTGCAACGGCTGCGGGGCCTGCACCGCCGCCTGCTACGTCGAGAACAACCTCGCCATCGTCGGGGCCGAACAGGTGGCCCGCGGGCGCTCCATGTCCTGGCTCCCGGTCCAGGCCGAGGTGGACCGGAGCCGGGGGACGCCGGAGATCTCCTTCGTCCCGCTGGGCTGCCAGCACTGCACCGCCGCGCCCTGCGAGTCGGTCTGCCCCACCTTCGCCACCTACCACACCAGCGAGGGCATCAACGCCCAGGTGTACGCGCGCTGCATCGGCACCCGGTACTGCGAGAACAACTGCCCCTACGGCGTCCGGCGCTTCAACTTCCTGGACTGGCCGCGCGACCCCTCGGAGCGGCTCGGGCTCAACCCCGACGTCACCGTGCGCGAGCGCGGGGTGACGGAGAAGTGCACCCTCTGCGCCCAGCGGATCCGGGGGGGCGAGGAGCAGGCGAAGCTGGACAAGCGGACGCTCCGCGACGGCGACGTGGTCTCGGCCTGCGCCGCCTCCTGCCCCACCCGCGCCATCGTCTTCGGCGACCTGAAGGACCCCGGCTCCGCCATCGCCCGGCTGGCCGCGGACGGGCGGGCCTACAGGCTCCTGGACGAGCTCAACACCCAACCGGGCGTCTTCTACCTCGCCCGACGCCGAAGGGGCTCGACGTGACGGAAGCCAGCCTGGCGCAGATCGAGAACGACACCGTGGCCACCATGGCCGGGACCACCTGGCGCTGGTGGCTGGGGCTCGCCGTCGCCCTCTCCATGGTCGCGCTGGGGGGCTGGGCCTGGTCCACCGTGCTCCGCCAGGGGCTGGGGGTCACCGGCCTCGACGAGCCGGTGATGTGGGGCGCGCTCATCACCACCTTCGTCTTCTTCATCGGGGTGAGCCACTCGGGGACGCTGGTCTCGGCCATCCTCTTCTTCACCCGCTCGCCCCTGCGGGCGGCCATCGGCCGCTCCGCCGAGGCCATGACCGTCTTCACCATCCTCACCGCCGGCCTCTACCCCATCGTCCACATCGGGCGCTCCTGGCTCTTCTTCTTCGTGCTGCCCTACCCGAACCAGCGGCAGCTCTGGATGAACTTCCGGTCGCCGCTCACCTGGGACGTCTTCGCCATCACCTCCTACGTGTCGGTGAGCGCGCTCTTCCTCTACATGGGGATGCTGCCGGACCTGGCGCTCCTGGCGCGGCGGGTGCGCGGCTGGCGGCGCCCGCTCTACCGGATCCTGGCGCTCGGGTTCGCCGGCACCGACGGGGAGTGGCGCCTCTTCGAGAAGGCCTACCCCATCTTCGCCGGGGTCGTCATCCCGCTGGCGGTCTCGGTGCACAGCGTGGTGTCGTGGGACTTCGCCATGACCCTGATGCCGGGCTGGCACTCGGCCATCTTCGCCCCCTACTTCGTCGCCGGCGCCATCTTCTCGGGGATCGCGGTGGCCGTCCTGCTGCTCTCCGGGCTGCGCCGCGGCTACCGGCTCCAGCGCTACATCACCGCCGAGCACTTCGACCTGCTCGCCAAGCTCCTCCTGGCCATGTCGCTGGTGATGACCTTCGTCTACGCCACCGAGTTCTTCATGGCCTTCTTCCGCGGCAGCGAGGCGGAGGTGCAGCTCTTCCGCTGGCGGGCCACCGGGACCTACGCGCCGATCTTCTGGGGCGTGGTGGGCTGCAACAGCGTGGCGCCGCTGGCCCTGTTCTGGTCGCGGGTGCGCCGGAGCCTCCCCGCGGTCATCGCCATCTCGGTGCTGGTGACGGTGGGGATGTGGTTCGAGCGCTTCCTCTTCATCGTCACCACCCTGGCCCGCAACTACGTCGCCCAGAACTGGGGCAACTACGTGCCGACGCTGCGGGAGAGCCTCATCTGCGTCGGCGGCCTGGGCTGGTTCCTCATGCTCTTCCTGCTGTTCATCAAGCTCTTCCCCTGCATGGCCATCTCCGAGAGCATGCAGAGCCGCCACGCCGCCGCCGCCGCCGCCGCCGAGGGCGCCGCCACCCCGGAGGCCAGCCATGCCTGAGGAGCTGGTGGCCGTCTACGCCGACCCCGACGAGGCGCTGCGGGTGGTCCTGGCCCTGCGCGACCGGGGCGTCCCCGGCGCCCAGGTCTCGAGCCCGGCCGCCTTCCCGGTGGTCCACGAGGTCGAGCACACCGGCCACTCCCGCACCCTGGGCTGGTTCGCGCTCGGCGGCGGCCTCACCGGGCTCGGCGGCGCGGCGGCCCTCCAGGTGGCGACCTCGCGCTCGCTCGGCCTGGTCGTCGGCGGCAAGCCCATCGTCGCCTGGACCGCCTTCGGGGTGGTGATGTTCGAGCTCACCATGCTCTTCGCCGGGGCGGCGAACTTCCTGGCGCTGGTGCTGCTCTCGGCGCTGGCGCGGCGCCGGGTGGCGCGCGCGGTCCGCGACCAGGTGAGCAGCGAGCGCATCGTGGTGGTGGTGCCCCTCGGCGGACTCGACCCGCAGCGCCGGGCGGCGGCGCGGGGCGTGCTCGGCGACGGCCTGGCGGGGGCGCTCCCGTGACCCGGCGCGCCTGGGCCGCGGTCCTGGTCGCCCTGGCGGGGTGCCAGGGCGCCAGCAGCTGGCCGGCCAGCATGGCCCGCCAGCCGGCGGTGCAGCCGCTGCAGGAGGCCCGCCCGGTGCCGGCCCACTCCATCCCGCTGGGCGGCGTCGAGACGCTGGCGGACCGGGAGGACGACGCGGACCTGAAGCCGCCGGCCCCGCTGGACGCCGACGCGGTGTCGCGCGGGCGGGTGCTGTTCGCCACCCACTGCACCCC
>JAJZTO010000373.1 GCA_021848865.1 Myxococcales bacterium | reverse complement strand
TGGCCGGCCTGCGGGCGCGCTACGGCGTCCTCTTCGTGACCGGGAACCACGAGTACTACGCCGCGCCGCCCGACGGGCACCTCCGCTGGATCGAGGAGCTGCGGCGCTACGGGATCCGCACCCTGCAGAACGAGCGCGTCACCGTCGGCGACGCCGTCCCGGGCGGCGCCACCCTCGACGTGGCCGGGGTCAACGACTGGAGCGCGCCGCCGCGCCACCGCAGCGACCTGGGCCGGGCGCTCGGGGGGCGCGATCCCGACCGCTCCCTGCTGCTGCTCGCCCACCAGCCGCGCGGCGTGGCCGAGGCGGTCCGCTCCGGGGTGGAGCTCCAGCTCTCCGGCCACACCCACGGCGGCCAGATCGTCCCCTGGAGCCTGCTGGTGGCGGCCGCCTTCCCCTACTTCAAGGGGCTCTACCACCACCGCGAGGGGGAGCGGCAGGGCCAGATCTTCGTCTCCTGCGGGACCGGCTACTGGGGGCCGCCCATCCGCCTGGGCGCGCCGGCGGAGATCGCCCGGATCGTGCTGACGGCCTAGCCGTCGACGAGCGCACGGACGATGCCCGGCAGCCGCTCCCCGGCGCCGCCGCGCACCGCGAAGCCCTGGCGCATGGAGAGGGCGCGGGCCGCGAAGGGGTTGTCCTCCGGGTTCACGTCCACCATCGCGATGCCCCGCTGCCAGGCGATGTCGCCGATCTGCGACGGCAGGTTGGTGGCGCCGCTGGTGCCCACCACCACCAGCAGGTCGGCGGTGGCGGCGGCGCGCAGCGCCGTCTGCATCCGGTAGTTCTCCTCGTCGTAGCACTCGTCGAACCAGAGCACGTGCGGCCGGAGCCACCCGCCGCAGCGCGGGCAGGTGAGCCGGGCCCGGTCCGCGGCGGTGAAGGGCGTGTCCTCCCCGCGCTCCCCCATGTCCGGCATGGGGAGGCGCTCGGTGCTGCAGGCCCGGGCGCAGCGCACCCAGCCGGCGTCGCCGTGGATGTGGGAGGTCCGCTCCGGGGTGGCGCCGGCCCGCAGGTGGAGCCCGTCGATGTTCTGGGTGACGAGGTGGAAGCGGTCGCCGAGGGCGTGGTCCAGCGCGGCCAGGGCGTGGTGGCCCGCGTTGGGCTGGGCGTGGCGGCAGACGCCGAAGCGCATCAGGTACCAGCGCCACACCTCGCCCGGGTGGGCCTCGAACATCTCGTGGGTGGCCATCTCGGTGGGCATGTAGTTCTTCGAGCCCACCACCCAGTAGCCTTCGGCGCCGCGGAAGGTGGGGATGCCGCTCTCGGCCGAGATGCCGGCCCCGGTGAGCGCCACCACCCGCCCGCGGGCCGCCCGCACCCGCTCCAGGATCTCCGACAGCCTCGGCTCCATCGCGACCTCCCCGGAGCGCGCCCCGGATCGGCGATGATGCACCAGGGCGCCCTCCGGGTACCAGCCCCGCCCGCCCGGGCGCCGGATCCTGGCGCCGGGCGCGCGGCTCGCGATAATCGTGGGGCGTGCCGGCCGCCACCACCCAGGGCATCCGCGTCGAGGCGCAGGGCGAGTACCGCCCCGACCGCTCCGCGCCGGGGGCGCGCCGCTACCTCTTCACCTACACGGTGCGCATCGACAACCAGGGCAGCGCCCCGGCCCAGCTGATCTCGCGGCACTGGATCATCACCGACGCCAACGGAGGCGTCGAGGAGGTCCGGGGCGAGGGGGTGGTGGGCCAGCAGCCGCGCCTGGCGCCGGGCGAGCGCTTCGAGTACACGAGCTTCTGCGTCCTGCGCACGCCCTTCGGGTCGATGCGCGGCAGCTACCGGATGGAGCGGGAGGACGGCGCTGGCTTCGCGGCCGAGATCGCCGCGTTCACGCTGGCGGTCCCCGGCTCCCTGAACTGAGGGGGTCAGCGCCCCTGCAGCTCGTCGAGGAACTCCACCTCGGTGAAGTAGCCCTTCCGGATGAGCAGCCGCACCATCGAGGCCGCCACCTTCACCGCGGCGCCGCCGGGCGAGGTGCCGCTCCGGGAGAGCCGGTCGATGGCGTCGGTGAGCGCGGCCTCCCGGGGGGAGAGGGGCGGCGTGGCCGGCGACCCGTCCAGGTCCGAGATGTCCACCACCACGTCCTCGGCGGCCGCCACCGCCGCCGGGGGCGCGGGGGGGCGGCGGATCGGATCGGCGGGCCGCAGCGGCGGCGCCGCCACCGGGGGGGCGGGGACCGGGCGGACCGGCGGCTCGACCGCCTGGAGCACCGGCGGCGGGGTGCTGGCGGCGCGATAGCCGGCGGGGACCGGGGCCGGCTCCCGCGCGACGTCCACGTACCCCTCCCGCAGGTGGTCGGGCAGGGCGCCGAAGGGATCGGTGGTGGTCTCGAAGGGGCCGTCGCTCTCGTCGAGGGCGATGGGCTCCGGCCCGCGCCGGGCCTCCTCGCCGAAGTAGAGCTTGCGGATGACGGTGCTGAGCTCGCGCTCGCCGGCGATCGACACCTTCACCCGGCGCCCGGTGCGGAAGGAGAGCTCGTCCACCACCGCGATGTTGGTGGGGTCGGCCATGGCCACGGTGATGGAGTTGGTGTCGGCGGTGAGCGGCAGCAGGGTGTGCTTGGCCGCCACGTCCCGCGGGACCAGCTTCATCGCCGCGTCGAGGACCGGGCCGGGCTGGACCGCCGACAGGTTGGCGACCTCGTAGCCGAACTTCCGGGCCAGCGCCGCCACCACCTGCGGCTCGGTGACCAGCTTGAGATCGAGCAGCGCCTGGCCGAGCTTCATCCCCCAGCGGCGCTGGTGTCCCAGGGCCGACTGCAGCTGCGTCTGGTCGATGACGCCCGCCTCCAGCAGGAGCTCGCCGAGGCGCTTCTTGGTCTCCATGGGACCTCGGTCGGGAGGCCGCCCCGCTCCCCGAGGCGACACGGACTCCACGTGGAACGGGGGGATCCTAGCGCGGCCGCGCGGCCGGGTCGAGAAACCGGCGCGGCCCGGTCACTTCTGCTCGGCGACCTTGGTGGCGATCGCCAGGCGATCCAGGCCGTGGCGGCGCGCCAGCTCCATCACCTGGACCACCCGCCCGTGCGGGACCTCGCGGTCGGCCTGCACCAGGACCACGGTCTCGGGGCTCCGGGCGCGCGTCTCGTCGAAGATGGCCGCCAGCCTCTTGTCGTCCACCAGCTCGCCGCGGACCACCGTCCGGCCGTCCTCGAGGATGGCCACGGCGATGTCGTGGGCCACCGGCCCGGCGTCGGTGGGCCCGCCCTTCGGCAGGTTCACCTTCAGGCCGGCGTTCTGGGTCCCCGACTCGGCGATGGCGGTGGTGGTCACCATGAAGATGATGAGCAGCACCAGGAAGATGTCGGTGAGCGGCGTGATGTTGATGTCGGAGAAG
>JAJZTO010000372.1 GCA_021848865.1 Myxococcales bacterium | reverse complement strand
CGCGGCCAGCAGCCCGCCGGCGGCGTCCCTGGGGTAGCCGGCCCGGGCGAGCATGGGCCAGGCGACCGAGCCGATGGTGACGGTGGTGGCGACGCCGCTCCCGGACGGGCCTCCCAGGAGGAACGAGGAGAGCACGATGGAGCGCCCGGCGGCGGCCCGCTTCCCCCCGGTCACCGCGAGCGAGAAGTCGATGAAGAACTCGCCGGCGCCCGAGAAGGCCAGCACCGCCCCGTAGATCGTGAAGAGGATGATGAAGGTCGCCGAGACGTCGAGCGCGGTCCCGAAGATCCCCTCCATCGTCATGTAGAGCTGGCCGACGAGCCGATCGAGGTCGTAGCCGCGGTGGGTGAAGGGCGCGGGGATCCAGGGCCCGGCGAAGGCGTACCCGATGAAGGCGGTCACCACCCCGGCCAGGATCCAGCCGGCGGTGCGGCGCACCCCCTCCAGCACCAGCAGGATCAGGCTGACGCCGAAGAACAGGTCCCACCGGGTCGGCGTGACCGCGCGCTCGATGAAGTCGTCGAAGTCGATGAGGAGGTAGGCGATGGTCGAGACGCCGAGCAGCGCCAGGGCCACGTCGTGCCACCGGATGCGATCCCGCTGCGCCCGGGTGGCCGGGAAGAGCAGGTAGACGAGGAAGAGGACGAAGCCCAGGTGCGTGGCGCGCAGGACGTAGCCGGGGATGATCGCGTAGGCCGCGTACAGGTGGTACAGCGACATCGCGACCGCGACCGCGGCGACGAGGACCTCGGGCTTGCCGCCGAGCCGCCGGACCGCCCCCTCCTCCTGCTCGACGAACTCCTCGGCCTTGCGCCGCGCCTCGTCGTCGACGACGACGACCTCGGGCGGCGGGGCGTCGGGCCCTCCGGCGGCCGGGGCGGTCATGGCCCCGCCCGCATCACCAGCCGGTCGCCGTGGCGGCCGAAGGCCAGGAACGAGCGCTCCACGCCTCCGATCCGGAGGCGCTGCGCCGTCCCTTCCGCCACCCGGAAGACGATCTCCGGCAGGACGCGCACCACCGCGTGGCGCTCTCCCGCCGAGGTGAGGCCGAAGTACTCCCGCACCGCCGCGCTCGGGCTGGAGACGGCCTCGAGCACGATGCGCCCTCGCCGGTCGACCACGAAGTCCTCGGTGACCGGCTGGTCGTAGATGGAGTGCTGGGACGTGACGGAGAAGGCCTGGCCCCGGCGCAGCGGGAGGCGGAAGGTCCGGTGCCGCTCCGCGTTCTCGACGACCAGGGCGGCGCCCGGCCGCGCCGGGCCCGGGGCCGCGGCACGAGCGGCCGGGGCGAGGAGGAGCGCGGCGGCGAGCAGGCGTCCGAGGGGCGCCATGCTACTTCGGCTTCAGCCCCTTCTCCGCGAAGTACCGCACGGCTCCCGCGGCCCACGGGACCGGCGACCCCACCTCGTACTGCCGCGCGAGGTCGAGGTTGGCCGCCTCCGCGTGCACGGCCACGAGGTCCGCCTTGTGCTCGAACATCGTCTTCACGACGTCGTGGACCAGCTTCTCCGGCATCTTCTCGTTCACGATGAGGAGGTTCCAGACGTCCACCGCCGACGCGTCCTTCTCCTGGCCGGGGTAGGCGTGCGCGGGGACGACGCCCTTCGCGTAGAGGGGCCCGTACTTCTTCACCAGGGCCGGGATGGCGTCGCCGTGGTCGATGAGCCGGATCTTCTCGCCGGGCGTGGCGGCGAGGTCGGTCACCGCCGCGGTGGGGACGCCGCCCGACCAGAAGAAGGCGTCGATCTTGCGGTCCTTGATGGCGTTGACGGACTCCGCGACCGAGAGCTTCTCCCGGGTCACGTCCTTGTCGGGGTTGATGCCGTAGGCCTCGAGGATGCGGAGCGCGATGATCTCGGTGCCGCTGCCGGGCGCGCCGGTGGAGATGCGCCGCCCCTTGAGGTCCTGCATCTTCTGGATGCCGGTCCGCTCGACCGTCACCCACTGGCCCTTGTTGGCGTACAGGACCGCGATGGCGCGGATCGGCTCCTTGGCCTTGAACTTGCCGGCGCCGTTGTAGCCGTCGGCGGCGCTGTCGCCCAGGACGAAGGCGATGTCGGCCTTGCCGGCGCCCACCAGCTTCACGTTGTCCACCGACGCGCTCGTCACCTCGGCCGTGGCCTCGACGCCCGGGAGCGCCTGGGTGAGGACGTTGGCGAGCCCGCCGCCGAGCGGGTAGTACACCCCGCCGGTGCCCCCGGTGGCGATGGAGAGGCGGGTCTGCTCCGCGAGCGCGGGACCTGCGGTGAAGGCGAGCGCGACCACGAGCCACTGGGCTGTTCTCATGCCGTCCTCCGCGAGCGTACGGGCTGGATGAGCGAAGTAGACCACTCCCGGCGTCGGCACCGCGTGACCCGGACGGGTGTGACAACAAGTGACGACGGCGGGCACCGCGAGCGGCGATCGCCGGGATTCCCGGGCCCTCACCCCAGCATCGGCCCGACCTCGTCGAGGAAGCGGCGGCTCGGCAGCCGGCGGCCCAGGTGGTGCTCCAGGAAGCGCGTGAGCAGGTCGCGGGCCTCGGCGGCCACCGGTCCGGGCAGCGGGCCCGCGGCCGCCAGGCCGCCCTCCGCCAGCCGGCGGAGCGCCACGGCGGCGTCCGGCCCGCAGCGCGGCGCCCGCGGCGCGCCCGGGGCGCAGCCGGCGCAGAGGAAGCCGCCGTCCTCGGGGGAGAAGGCCAGCCGGGCCGGCGCCCCGGGCAGGGCGCCGCCGCAGCGGGCGCAGGCGTCGAGCCGGGGCAGCAGGCCGGTGGCCCGCAGCGCGCCCAGCTCGAAGGCGCGCAGCGCCGCGGGCTCGGCCGGGGCCGCGTCGAGCCGCTCGAGGAGCGCCAGCAGCAGGGCGTAGAGGTCGGGGTGGGCCTCCTGCTCGCGCACCAGCGAGCGGGCCAGGTCGCAGGCGTAGGCGGCGCAGGCGATCCGCGCCAGGTCGCCCCGGATGGCCCCGAAGCCCCGCGCCACCGCGGCCGACTCGAGGGTCCAGAGGCCGCCGCCGGGCCGCTCCCGCAGCTCGGCGGCCAGGAGGTTGAAGGGCTCGAGCGCGCCGCCGAAGCGGCGCCGCGAGGCCCGCGCGCCGTGCGCGAAGGCCGCGAGCTTCCCCCGCTCCGCGGTGAGCAGCGCCACCACCCGGTCCGACTCGCCGTGGTCGGTGGCCTGGAGCACCAGGGCGTGGAGCTTGTGGGCGGTGGGCACCGGATGGGGTTGTAGCGCGGTCCGGGAGCGGCGGCGAGCCGCGGCCCGTCAGCGGCCGGACGGGGCCCGGTCCGCGGCCCGGGTCGGCCGCTCCGGCAGGGAGAGCGGCCGCGGCCGCCCGGACCACCGCCAGGCGGCGGCCAGCGCCAGGA
>JAJZTO010000371.1 GCA_021848865.1 Myxococcales bacterium | reverse complement strand
GCGAGCGCGCCGGGCCGGGCTTGCGGGCCGACCGGCGCGCCCGGGCGGGACGGCCCGCCGGGGCCGGCGCCGCGCCGATCCGGCCGTTCACGCACCAGGTGGCGAACTGCTCGGAGGAGAGGAACATCCCGGCGTAGGCCGCCTCGGCGAGGCGGCTGAAGGCCCGGGCGACGACCAGGTCGGGGCGGTAGACGCGCTCGCGGTGGACCACCCGCTCGACCGGCTCGCCGCCAGCGGCGAGGTCGGAGGCCGCGAGCCGCTCGACGCCCCGCCCCGCCGCCCACCGGATCACCGTCCGGTCGCCGAGGTCGATGGCGTGCTCCCACGCGCCGCCTCGCAGGACCCTGAGGTGTTCGCCCCGTGCCATGGCGCGCTCCTCCTGCGGCGCATGGTAGGCCGCAACACCCCTGGTCGCAACGACGGAACCCCGCCGGCCGGGCCGGCTCAGCGCTCGGCGATCGCCTCGTCCAGCGCCGCCAGCACCAGGTCGGCCTCGGCGGGGTCGTTGTGCCAGTGGGGCGCGAAGCGGAGCAGCCCGTCCGGGCAGGCCACCGTCACGCCGCGGGCCTGGAGCCGCTCGCGCAGCCGGGGCGCCTCGGCCCCGGGCGGCGGCCGCGCCGAGAAGAAGGCCGAGCGGGCCGACGGCTCGGCGGCCCGCAGCACCGCGAAGCCGCGGGCGGCGAGGCCGGGCGCGAGCCGGTCGAGGCAGGCGTTGGCGTGCGCGTGGACGGCGGGGATGCCGAGGCCGAGGAGCAGCTCGACGGCGGCGAGCAGCGCCGCCTGGCTCGCGGCCGAGGAGGAGCCTCCCTCCAGCGCCGAGGCCTCGCGCCGGACGGGCCGGTCGTAGCGCAGGTGGCCCGGGCCGCGGGTGAGGAAGGCGAGCGGGTCCTCGTGGGAGAGCCAGCCGGCCAGCACCGGCCGCAGCGCCGCCGCCCGGCCCGGGCGAATCCAGAGGAAGCCGGCCCCCTCGATCCCCATGAGCCACTTGTGGGCGCCGCCGGCCAGGTAGTCCAGGCCGAGCGCCGGGGCGTCCACCGGGACCGCGCCGCAGGCCTGGATCGCGTCCACGAAGATCTCGGCGCCGTGGCGCGAGGCCAGCGCCGCCATCTCCGCGAGCGGCATGGCGCGGCCGGTGCGGAACTGGACCGCCGAGACCGCCACCAGCCGCGCCCCGCGCCGGAGCGCCTCCTCCAGGCGGGAGAGTCCCCGCGCCGCGCCCCCCTCCTCGTAGTCGGAGAGCGGGAGGAGGACCGGCGCGAGGCCGTGGAGCGCCGCCGCCTGCTGCCAGGGGGTGACGTTGGCCGGGAACTCGCCCTCGAAGAGGATCACCCGGTCGCCGCGCCGCCACGGGAGGCAGAGCGCCACCGCCTGCACGCCCGCGCTGAGGCCCGAGGTGAGCGCGACGTCGGCGGCGCGCCCGCCGACGAGCCGGGCGGCCGCCTCGCGCAGCCGGCCCCGGAGCGCCGCGGTGGCCGGGACGGCGCCGGAGCCGTCGCGGGCGTAGCCGTCGAGCAGCGCCGCCACCGCCCGGCGCACCGGGAGCGAGGGCGGCGAGACGCCGGCGTGGTTCCAGAAGGCCCGGGCCGCGAGGTCGGGGAAGAGGCTGCGGTCGCCGAGGGCTGGCTGCACCGGAGGGTCCTCGTGGGGGCCGGCGCGGCGGGCCCGGTCGGGCCCCGCCGGCCGGTGCCCGCGGTGGGCGCGGGGCCGCTACCTCTTCAGCGCCGCCAGGGCGGCGTCGTAGTTCGGCTCCTGGCCGATGTTCGGCACCAGCTCGGTGTAGGTGACCTGGTCCTTCTCGTCCACCACCACCACGGCGCGGCCGGTGAGGCCGGCCCAGGGACCCTCCACCAGCAGGATGCCGTAGTCCCTGGCGAAGTCCTTGGAGCGCAGCAGGGAGAGCGGCGTCACGTTCTCCAGCCCCTCGGTGGTGCAGAAGCGCTTCGAGGCCAGCGGCAGGTCGCAGGAGATCACCAGCACCGCGGTGTCGGGGAGCTTGCCGGCGCTCTCGTTGAACTTGCGCGCCGACGTGGCGCACACGTTGGTGTCGAGGGTGGGGACGATGTTCAGGACCTTGCGCTTGCCGGCGAAGTCCTTGAGCGACTTGTCGGAGAAGTCGCCGGCGGTCAGCTGGAAGTCGGGGGCGCGGGTGCCCACCTTGGGCAGGTCGCCGCTGGTCTGGATGGGGCTGCCCCTGAAGGTGACGGTGGCCATTCGGGATCTCCTTTGGTGCGGCGGCGCTCCGGCCGCCCGGGCGGGTCGCCAGCTCGTTTGGGACCGGAGTGTAGGGCCGGTAGGCCCCATCCGGAACGCCAGCGATGGGGCGTGCGCTGGCACGCCGGGGAGCGGCGCGCTTGCGCTGGACGCCCGCGCCGGCCGGATGGACGATGCGGCGTGCCGCGGCGCGCTCCCCCCTCCTTCGGCGAATCCGCGGCGCGCCTCGGCCTGGCGCGGCGGGTGGCCTGGGTCGACCTCCTGATCCTGGCGGCCCTGGCCGGCGCCATCGCCGGCGTCGTCGGCCTGGCGCGTGGGTGGAGCGGGGCGCCCCGCCCGGTGGTGGAGATCGACCTCTCGGCCCGGGCCCTGCCGGGCTACGCCCTCCGCTCGCTGCTGCGGGGGCTCGCCGCCTACGGGCTCTCGCTCGCCTTCACGCTGGCCTACGGGACCTGGGCCGCCAAGGACCGCGTCGCCGAGCGGGTGCTGGTCCCGGCCCTGGACGTGCTCCAGAGCATCCCGGTGCTGGGCTTCATGCCGGGGCTCATCCTCGGGCTGGTGGCCCTCTTCCCGGGCGGCAACGTCGGCCTGGAGCTGGCCTCGGTGCTCATGATCTTCACCGGCCAGGCCTGGAACATGGCCTTCAGCTACTACCACTCGCTGCGGTCGCTCCCGCCCGACCTCGTCGAGGTCTCGCGGCTGGCCCGCTTCTCGGCCTGGCAGCGCTTCCGCCGGCTGGAGCTGCCGGCGGCGGCCATCGGCCTGGTGTGGAACAGCATGATGAGCATGGCCGGGGGCTGGTTCTTCCTCATGGTGAGCGAGGCCTTCGTCCTCGGGGACCGCGACTTCCGGCTGCCGGGCCTGGGCTCCTACATGAGCGTGGCGGTGGCCAAGGGGGACGGCGCCGCCATGGCGCTGGCGGTGGTGGCGATGACCGTCCTGGTGGTGGCGCTCGACCAGCTCCTCTGGCGCCCGCTGGTGGCCTGGAGCCAGCGCTTCCGGCTGGAGGACGCCGGGCAGGCGGAGGAGGCGCGCTCCTGGGCCCTCGCCCTGCTGTCCCGCTCGCGCCTGCTCCCGGCGCTGCGGGCGCTGGCGGCGCGCGCGGCCCCGCGCCGCCGCCCCCGGCCGGCGCGCCCGGACCGGCC
>JAJZTO010000370.1 GCA_021848865.1 Myxococcales bacterium | reverse complement strand
TGGCCGCGCCGGAGCGGGCCCGCGAGCTCCGCCGGCGGATCCCGCGGCTGCGCGACGCGCTGGACCGGAAGGTCCGGTAGGCGCGGCCGGGCCCCGGCCTAGGTCTTCACGGCCTTCTTCACCTCGGGCATCGCCCCGGCGCCCGGGTGGCGCCGCTGGTGGGCGCGGCGCATCTTCTCGTGGAGGGCCGGCAGCCGGTCGAAGAGCCGCTTCGGCTTCCGCGGCTTGCGGGTGGAGAGGGCGTAGGAGAAGACCAGCGGCGCCGCCAGGGTGGAGTCGGCGTAGACCACCACGTGGTTCTTCAGCATGTGGGCCTGCACCTTGCCCCAGCTGATGGCCTCGGAGGGCGTCGCGCCGGAGAGGCCGCCCCACTGCGGCGAGTCGGTGGAGATCTGCAGCACGTACTCGTGGCCGCCCCGGTTCAGGTCCAGGATCTGCCAGAGGGTGGGCTGGGTCTGCAGGTAGAAGTTCTTGGGCGAGCCGCCGCCCAGGATCACCACCCCGTTCACCTTGGCGTCGTAGACGATGGCGGTGGAGAGCAGCACGTCCAGGTCCGGGTCCACGGTGGTGGTGCCGCCCCGCAGCTTCATCGCCGCCACGTTCATCCCGATGGAGGAGTCCCCCGGGCTGGAGGTGAAGATCGGGACGCCGTGCCGCGCCGCGGTGGCCACCCAGCTCTTCTCCGGGTGCGGGGCCTGGGTGAGGAGCAGGTGGCCCAGGTAGTGGTGCAGCTGGGCCGTGCTGACGGTCCCGCGCAGCTCCGGCGGCGCCTTCTCCAGCGCCTCGCGGACGAAGGCGTCGGTGTCGAGCAGCGAGTCCTCGGTGATGAAGACGTCGTAGATGCGCTCGATGCCGGCCCGGTACAGCTCGGCGTCGTCCACGTGGAAGTGGCCCTGCAGCACCGGCAGCTCCAGGGCGAAGTGGAAGTCGTGGTAGAGGTTCGCCCCGGTCGAGATCACCACGTCCACGAACCCGGCCTCGATCATCGCCTGGACGGCGCCGCCCATCCCCGCCGGGGCCATCGCCCCGGTCAGGGTGAGGGCGATGGTGGCGCCCGAGTCGATCATCCGCCCGAAGAGGTCGGCCCCCTCGGCCAGCCGCCCGCCGTTGAAGGCGCCGGCGCGCCGGTAGACGTCGACCAGGTCCACGACCGACATCCCCTTCCGGAGCCGCATGGGCTCGACGGGAGGGCGGGAGAGATAGCGCTTGCGCAGCTGCCGCGGGGTCTTCGGGGCCATGGCCGGCGCACGTTATTCGGGGTCGGCAGCCCCGTCAATCGTGACGCGCCGCGGCGTGGCGCGTCTGGCCGCCCCTTCAGGAGATCTGGAGCCGCTGCGTCCCGCCCAGGTTGACGAAGTCGGCGGCCACGCCCGGCAGCCGGATGTCGGCGAGCTTCCGCTGGCGGTAGACCTCGAGCATCTTGTCCTGCCCCTCGCGCCACACCGAGGCCATGGTGCAGCTCCCCTCGCGGGCGCACCCCTCGTCATCGAGGCAGACGTTCAGGGCGATGGGCCCCTCGACCGCCTCGATCACCGCGAGGAAGCTGATGTCGGTGGCGGCGCGGGCCAGCGCGTAGCCCCCGTGGGGGCCGCGCGTGGAGCGCACCAGCTCCTGGTCCACCAGCTGCTTCAGGATCTTGGCGAGGAAGTCCTCCGGCACCGCCATGCGCCGGGCGATCTCGCGGAACGGGACCACCGCGCCGTCCGGGATGGAGGCGAGGTAGATCATCGCCCGCAGGCCGTAGTCGATCTTCCGTGAGATGCGAAGGACGTGCTGCATGGCGGTCCCGGGTGGGGCGCGTCGGGATCGAAGCGCCTTACTCGACCTAACCAATCCATGTTACCACACGCCCGGGAATCGAAATGGCCTCCGCCCCGATTATCGACCTTCACTCCCACTCGCGGGCCTCCGACGGGCAGCACCCGGTCGAGGAGGTGGCGGCGCTGGCGGCCTCGGCGGGCGTGGGGGTGTGGGCCCTCACCGACCACGACACCGTCGCCGGCATCGCCGAGGCGGAGGCCGCGGCGGCCCGCCACGGGCTGCGCCTGGTGCCGGGCATCGAGCTCTCCACCTTCCTCGACCGGCGCGAGATCCACCTGCTGGGCCACTTCGTGGACCCGGCCAGCCCCGCCGTCCGCGACTTCCAGGCGCTGCTCGAGGAGAAGCGCCGGGTCCGCATGGGGGAGATCGTCCAGAAGCTCGCCGAGGTGGGCGTGGCGGTCCACCCCGACGACATCGAGAAGCACTCGGGGGGGAAGCTGCTGGGCCGGCCGCACGTGGCCCGGGCGCTGATGGACCGGGGCTACGTGTCCACGGTGAAGGAGGCGTTCGACCTGTGGCTCGGGGAGGGGAAGCCGGCCTACGTGGGGCGCTTCCGCCTCGAGGCCCGCGACGCCATCGCCCTGGTCCGGGGCGCGGGCGGCACCGCCACCATCGCCCACCCCGGCCTCTCCCGGATGGAGCGCGGCGACCTCTCGCGGCTGCGCGACTGGGGGCTCGCCGGCGTGGAGGTGATCCACCCGGAGCAGAACCCGTCGGTGCGGGAGAAGTACCGGGCGCTGGCCGCGGAGCTGGGGCTCGTCCCCACCGCCGGCTCCGACTTCCACGGCGACGTGGTGGCGCCCGGCCGCCGCTTCGGCGACTGCTCGATGGCCGGGGAAGAGCTGGCCGCACTCGAGGCCCGGCGTCCCTGATGGCGTGGTCACCCGCGTTGAGCCCTGGGGCGGGGGACAAGCCCCCGCCCTACGGGTTCGTGGGGCGGGCCCTCGTGGCCCGGCGGGCGGGTGCCGGGCCGCCCGTCAGCCGCGGAACAGCTCCAGCGAGCGGGCCGACCAGTTCACGATGGGGTTCCACCACACCCCGAACACCAGGATGAAGGCGGAGAAGGCGGCGAGCAGCGCCTGCTGGCCCCAGCCCGCCCGGACCGCCGGCGCCGCCTCGTAGGGCGGGTCGATGAACATCGCCCGGATGATCCGCGCGTAGTAGTAGAGCGAGACCGCGGTGTTCAGCGCGCCCACCAGCGCCAGCACCGCGTACCAGCCGCCGCCGGGCAGGCCGATGCGCTCGAACAGGGCGTAGAACAGGTACATCTTGCCCATGAAGCCGGCGAAGGGCGGCAGGCCGGTGAGCGAGAAGAGGAAGATGGCGAAGCTCACCGCCGCCACCGGGTGGCGCCGGGCCAGGCCGCGGTACTCGAAGATCGACTCGGAGCCGGTGGCCTGGGCCACCAGGATGACCACCAGGAAGGCCCCCAGGTTCATCACCAGGTAGATGGCCGAGTAGATCATCACGCTCTGGACGCCGGTGAGCGACACCGCGGCGAGCCCCATGAGCATGTAGCCGGCGTGGGCGATGGAG
>JAJZTO010000369.1:583-3358 GCA_021848865.1 Myxococcales bacterium | reverse complement strand
ACCCATCGTCCCGCCGCTTCTCGCCGGCGAGCCCGCCGTCGTCGAGCGCGACCAGCACCTGGTTGGCCTGGCGCTCCTCCAGGCCGTGCAGGATCTCCTCGCGGCCACAGCCCACGGCGCCGGCGACCGCGAGGAGCGCCAGCGCCCGGAACGACTTCCCTTGCGGGAGCCTCGATCCCCGTCCCTTCCGACCTTCGTGGTCCATGGCCGTCCTCACACCTGGGTGTTCACCGCCTGGCGCACCGACTGGGCCCCCTGCTCCACCACCTTCGAGGCCAGCTCCAAGGTCTGGCCGGCGCGGTAGGCGTCGGCCTGTAGCGCCAGCAGCTCGCCGGCGGAGAAGGTCCGGCCGCGCCGGGCCTCGGCGAGGACCGCGTCGAGCCGCGCCCGCGCCTGCTCCACACCCTGGAGCAGCCGGACGCCCGCCGACGGCGCGGGCGGCGCCGCCGCGGGGGCGGCGTGGGCTCGCATCACGTCGCCGAAGCTCGCGCGATGGGTGGCGGCCGACGGGGAGGGGGCCACCGCGGCGCCGACGGGCAGGAGGGCCATGCGCGCCCGCCCCTCAGTGGATGTTGCCGATGGCCGCCTTGGCCGAGTCGTGCTTGACCTTCATCACGTTGGAGAGCGCCGTGAACTCCCGGCTCTCCCGCTGCAGCGACTCCTGCAGCTGCAGGTACTGGAGGTTGAAGCTCTGCGCCTGCTGCTGCAGTTCCCGGGTGGCGCCGATGATGTCCGACCCGCCGCCGGCGGCCGCCCCGGGTGCGGGACCGGCCGCGCCCGAGACGGCACCGGCGGCGGCACCGCGGATGGCCCCGGCGAGCACCGGCCCGCCGGGGAGGAGGGGCGCCGCCAGCGCCACGGTGGCGGCGAGGCCGCTCGCCGCGCCCTGGGCGGCGCCCTGGAGGGCGAGGTCGAAGCGGCTGGGATCGGCGGTGCGCTGGGTGGTCTGGGCGACGACGACGGGGGCGACGGTGGACATGGAAGCTCCTTTCGGGAGCCGCCGGGGAGCAGCGGGCGTGCCGGCGGCCGGGGCCGGCGGCGCCCGGACCTGCGGGACCGGCCGGTCCGCGGCGGAGCCCCCGCGGCCGCGGCCGAGCCCGGCCGGCGCCGGTCCCTCCTCGCGCCCCCCGCAGCACCGCGCCGCACCCCGGGTGGACGGCCGCCATTCGCGCTATCCTCCTGCCGTGCCGCACGCGCAGCTCCGCCGCCTCTCCGACGCCGTGGTCGCCGCGCAGCGACCCATCCGCATCCTCAAGGCGATCAACTGGGACCCCCGGGTCCACGAGCAGTTCTTCCGGGAGGGGGCCCGCGAGCTGCCCCGGCCCGAGCACCCGCCGCTCGGCTTCGACCCCGGCGAGAAGCTGCGCGAGTTCCGTCGGCTCAAGCGCCAGATGCACGGCCGCAACCCGGTGGAGCGGCTGCTGCGCCAGAAGTGCGACGAGTACGCGCTGGTGGTGCGGCTGCTCGAGGCGCGGGGGACGCGCCGCTTCTACGAGCTGTCGCGCCGCCTCTACGGCGAGCCCCGCCAGCGCTTCCCCGACCAGCCGGTGGACAACCTGGCCATCGCCCGGATGTGGGCGGCCCGGCCGCGGGCCCGCGGCGAGGAGCCCTCGGTCCCGGCCGAGGCGGCGGCGCGCGAGGTGGAGCGCATCTGCAAGCCCTACCTCGGCGCCCGGGTGAAGGTGGCGGTGAAGGCGCGGCTCACCGCCAACGCCGCCTCGGGCGCGACCCGCGTCACCCTGAAGAAGGGCGTCCTCTTCACGCCGCGGCAGGTCCGGGCGCTCGCCCACCACGAGGGGCTGTGGCACGTCCTCACCTCGCTCAACGGCTTCGCCCAGCCGGTGCTGACGGTGCTGGGCGTCGGGCTGCCGCGCCACACCGAGTCGCAGGAGGGCGGCGGCGTGGTGGCGGAGTTCCTCAGCGGCAACATCACCGACGAGCGCTACATCGAGCTGGGGGAGCGCACCATCTGCGTGGACATGGCGGCGCGCGGGGCCGACTACCTCGAGGTCTTCCGCTACCTCTCGGCGCGCTTCCCGGCGGCGCGGGCGGCGCAGCTCGCCGAGCGGGTCTTCCGGGGCGGGGTGGTCGCCGGCGGGGCGCCCTTCACCAAGGACGCCGCCTACCAGCGCGGCTACTGCCGGACCTTCAACTTCCTGCGCGCCGCCCTGGAGCAGCGCGACGTGGACATCGTCCGCGCCTTCCTGGCCGGGAAGATGAGCGTGGACGACGCCGAGCTGGTGCGCGACCTCATCGAGGAGGGGCTCTGCGCCGGCCCGGTGCACCTGCCGGCCTGGTTCGACGACATCGACCGGCTCCACGCCACCGTCACCCACTCCATCACCATGAACCGCTTCTCCCTGCCCCACATCACCCGCTACTACGCGCGGCGGCGGGAGCGGAAGCGGTCGGAGGTGGAGGAGGGCGAGGCGGACGCCGGAGACCCGGGCGCCTGGACCGGGGAGCCGTAGGCGGGCGCCGGCGCGGGGTCCACCAAGTTCGGCGGCTGGGCGATCCGCCCCGTCGATTCATCCGGATGGCCAGGCTCCAGCCGCGCTCGTGTGGTTTCCCGCGGACGGAAGAGCGGCCCGACGGCGGCTGACCCTCCTTCAGGGGGGGAGTGGAAAGCGCCCTTCGCCATTCGTTAGCCTGCGGACGAGCGGGGGGAGCACGCCGTGGCGGAGAGCGACGGCCAGCGCGGCACGGGCAGCGGTGCGTCGGCCATCCGGCCCGGCGCGCTGACGGCGCTGCTGCAGGAGGTCGCCCGCGGATCGG
>JAJZTO010000369.1:0-573 GCA_021848865.1 Myxococcales bacterium | reverse complement strand
CGAGCTGGTCCGCGAGGGGGGGCGGGGCGGCTTCGGCGTCGTCTGGGAGGCGACGGACCGGGAGCTGGGCCGGTCGGTAGCCTTCAAGGCGGTGAGGGCGGGGAGTGCGCTCTCGGCGCGGGAGGAGCGGCTGCTCAAGGAGGCCGAGGCGGCCGCCCGCCTCTCCCACCCGAACCTGGTGACGCTGCACGACCTGGGCCGGACGGAGCACGGCCCCTACCTCGTGCTGGAGCTGCTCCAGGGAGAGACCCTCGCGGAGCGACTGGCGACGGGCGCCCTGCCGACGGCCGAGGCGATCCGGATCGCGGCGGAGACGGCGAAGGGGCTGGCTCACGCGCACGCGAAGGGGGTCGTCCACCGGGATCTGAAGCCGGCGAACGTGTTCCTGTGCGAGGACGGGCAGGTGAAGGTGCTGGACTTCGGGCTGGCGCATGCCTTCGGCCAGCGGAAGACGGACGGGGGGACGAGCGGGTACATGGCGCCGGAGCAGGCCGAGGGGGCGCCGGAGGACGAGCGGACGGACGTGTGGGCGCTGGGGGCGATGCTGTACGAGATGCTCTCGGGGAAGCAGCC
>JAJZTO010000016.1 GCA_021848865.1 Myxococcales bacterium | reverse complement strand
CCGATCTGGTCACCGACGCCGGCTTCGAGCCGCGCGAGGTGAAGGCCCGCAAGGGGGAGCCGCTGACGCTGGTGTTCACCCGGGTCACCGAGCGCACCTGCATCACCGCCATCGACATCCCGGACGAGAAGGTGAAGAACCTGGACCTTCCGCTGAACAAGGCGGTGGCCGTCACCGTCACGCCGCGCAAGGCGGGGATCGAGCCCTTCCACTGCTCCGCCATGGGCATGGGGAACGGCAGGCTGGTCGTCGTCGACTGAGGAGCGGCCGCTCCGGGAACGGGAGAGGGCGCCCGGTCACCCGGACGCCCTCGTTCAGTTCGGGGGGGCCGGAACGGCCCCCCCGCCTCAGGGAGCGCAGGCCCGGCCGGATGAGGCTGGGCCGGAGCGAGCGGGGGGTACGGGGGGGCCGGTACCGGCCCCCCCGCCTCTAAGAACAGCCCGTGGTCGTGCCGCAGTTCGGGCACTTGTAGCAGGCGCCGTTCCGGACGGTCCAGTGGCCGCAGGTGGGGCACGGCGGCGCGTCGGCCTGGGTCTCGTGGGTCACCAGCTCGCCCTCCCGCGGCCCCGGCAGCTCGGCCACCGCGGGCCGCGCCTCGACCACCGCCGCCGCGGCCTTGCGCCCCGGCGCCGGGGAGGCGCCCGGGGGGAGCTCGCGCGCCGGCACCGGGGTGGCCCCGTCCTCGGACGGCAGGAACTTCAGGGCCAGCCAGCGGAAGATGTAGTCGGTGATCGACTTGGCGATGGGGATCTCCGGGTTCCCGGTGAAGCCCGAGGGCTCGAAGCGCGTGTGGCTGAACTTGTCGCAGAGCACCTTGAGCGGGACGCCGTACTGCAGCGCCATCGAGATCGAGGTGGCGAAGCTGTCCATCAGGCCCGAGACCACCGAGCCCTCCTTGGCCATCACCACGAAGAGCTCGCCCGGGTTGCCGTCGTCGTACATGCCGACGGTCATGTACCCCTCGTGGCCGCCGATGGAGAACTTGTGGGTGATGGAACGGCGCTCGTCGGGCAGCCGGCGCCGCGCCAGGCGGGTGGCCTCCTCGGGCGGCACCTCGCCCGCGGGCGCGGCCTCGGGAGCCTTCTCCTTGCCGGTGTTGAGCGGCTGGCTCCGCTTGCAGCCGTCGCGGTAGATGGCGATGGCCTTGAGCCCGAGCTTCCAGGCCTCGACGTAGGCGGTCTCGATGTCCTGCCGGGTGGCGGCGTTGGGCATGTTGACCGTCTTGGAGATGGCCCCGGAGAGGAAGGGCTGCACCGCGCCCATCATCCGGACGTGGCCCATGTAGTGGATGGAGCGGGACCCGTTCTGCGGCTTGAAGGCGCAGTCGAAGACCGCCAGGTGGTCGTCGCGCAGCGACGGGGCGCCCTCGATGGTCTCCATCTCGTCGATGAACTGGACGACGGAGTTGATCTCTTCCTGGCCGTAGCCCAGCCGCTGCAGCGCCAGCGGGACGGTGTTGTTCACGATCTTGAGCACCCCGCCGCCCACCAGCTTCTTGTACTTCACCAGGGCGATGTCGGGTTCGATGCCGGTGGTGTCGCAGTCCATCATGAAGCCGATGGTCCCGGTCGGCGCCAGCACCGAGACCTGGGCGTTGCGCACGCCGTGGAGCTGCGAGAGCCGGACGGCGTCGGACCAGGAGTCCCGGGCCGCCTGCAGCACCTCGGGCGGCGCCAGCCGGGCGTCGATGCGGTCTACGGACCCGGCGTGCTTCCGGATGACGCCGAGGCACGGGTCGCGGTTCTTCTCGAAGCCGGCGAAGGGACCGCTGTGGCCGGCGATGCGCGCGCTCATCGCGTAGGCCTCGCCGGTCATCAGCGCGGTGATGGCCGCGGCGCAGGCCCGGCCGCCCTCGGAGTCGTAGGGGAGGCCGCTGGCCATGAGCAGGGCGCCCAGGTTGGCGTAGCCCAGCCCGAGCGGCCGGTAGTCCTCGCTGTTCCGGCCGATGGTCGGGGTCGGGTACTTGGCGTTGGAGACCAGGATCTCCTGCGCCAGGACGGTGAGGTCCACCGCCCGCTTGAAGGCGTCCACGTCGAAGACGCCGTCGATCCCGCGGAAGGTCATGAGGTTCAGCGACGCCAGGTTGCAGGCGCTGTCGTCGAGGAACATGTACTCCGAGCAGGGGTTGGAGGCGTTGATCCGGTCGGTGTTGGGGCAGGTGTGCCAGGCGTTGGTGGTGGTGTCGAACTGCAGCCCCGGATCGCCGCAGATCCAGGCGGCGTCGGTGATCCTGGCCATCAGCTCGCGGGCCTTCACCTTCTCCAGCACCTGGCCGTCGAGCCGCCCGGTGAGCGCCCACTCCTGGTCGTTCAGCACCGCCCGCATGAAGTCGTCGGTGACGCGGACCGAGTGGTTGGCGTTCTGGAAGAAGACCGAGTCGTAGGCGCCGCCGTGGACGTTGAAGCCGCCGTCGTAGCCCGCCTCGATGAGGGCCCAGGCCTTCTTCTCCTCCTCGGCCTTGCAGGAGACGAACTCCGGCACGTCGGGGTGGTCGGCGTTCAGGATCACCATCTTGGCGGCCCGCCGGGTCTTGCCGCCCGACTTGATGACCCCGGCGAAGGCGTCGAAGCCGCGCATGAAGGAGACCGGCCCCGAGGCCTCGCCGCCGCCGGAGAGCGGCTCCTTGGAGGAGCGGATCTTGGAGAGGTTGGAGCCGGTCCCGGACCCGTACTTGAAGAGCATGCCCTCGGTGTGGGCGAGCTTCAGGATCGAGTCCATCGAGTCGCCGACGGCGTTGATGAAGCAGGCGGAGCACTGGGGGTGCTCCTCCACGCCGACGTTGAACCACACCGGCGAGTTGAAGCTCATCCGCTGCCGGTAGAGGAGGTGGCCGAGCTCGGCCTCGAAGGCGGCGGCGTCCTCCTCGGCGGCGAAGTAGCCGTCCTTGCGCCCCCAGGCGCCGATGGTGCGGACCACCCGGCCCACCAGCTGGCGCACCGAGCGCTCGCGGTCCGGCGAGCCCAGGGCGCCGCGGAAGTACTTCGAGGCGACCACGTTGGTGGCCAGGGCCGACCAGTGCTTCGGGACCTCCACGTCCCGCTGCTCGAAGATCGTCTTCCCGCCCTCGCCGGTGATGCTGGCGGTGCGCAGCTCCCAGGCCATCTCCTCGGCCGGATCCACGCCGCGGGTGGAGAAGAAGCGGGGAACGGCGATGCCCTTGCGCCCCCTCCGCTGCGACCGGCCGGCCCGCTTCTGCCCGACGACGCTCTCTCGCTCGATCATCTCGTTCATCCTCCGCTGCCCGGGCCCGCGCTGCCGCCGGCCCGCCCCCCTGCTGTGGACGGCGGGGACACCCCCGCCGCGAGAATTCCCCCGGCCGGCCTTCGTAAGAGGCCGGAGGAGCGAGTCCCAAGTGCTCGGATCAACTGTTGAATGTCGTGGCCGGAGCCCCGTGCTCCACGCCCGCCCGCCGCTTCCCCGTGCTGCCGGAGTCGGCGAAGCTACCGCGACCGTCTGACATCGGAACGCTCCCACCGCCCACCGTCGCCCACCGCAGCGTCCGAGCCGGAAGAACGCGTACCGTCCGGCCCGCTTCAGCGTGAATTCGAGGTTCGGAGTCTACCGGGAGGGGGCATCGTGTCAAGCATGTGAACACAACCTGTTGTGGTGTAGCGCCACGGCCACCACAAGATGGTGTGATTTCAACGGCTTGACGGGAGGCCTCGGGAAGCACCATGCGCGTGGGCTTGACAGGGCGATATCGCGCAGTCCCGGGAGGAGCGTGCGGCACCCGATCCGGCGGCGGGACGCCCCTTGAGCGGCGGCCCTCCGGCCGTGATAAAAGCCCCGCTCCCGATGCCGGCCCAGAACGCGCACATCCGCAATTTCTCGATCATCGCGCACATCGACCACGGCAAGTCGACGCTCGCCGACCGGTTGCTGGAGCGCACCGGGACGGTCACCGCGCGCGAGGCCCAGGCCCAGTTCCTCGACAACATGGAGCTGGAGCGGGAGCGGGGCATCACCATCAAGGCCCAGACGGTGCGGATGGCCTACCGGGCCCGGGACGGCAAGGAGTACGTCCTCAACCTCATCGACACCCCGGGCCACGTGGACTTCGCCTACGAGGTCTCGCGCTCCCTGGCGGCCTGCGAGGGGGCGATCCTGGTGGTGGACGCCAGCCAGGGGGTGGAGGCCCAGACCCTGGCCAACGTCTACCAGGCCCTGGACCACGACCTGGAGATCATCCCGGTCATCAACAAGATCGACCTGCCCAGCGCCGACGTCCCCGGGGTGCGCCGCGAGATCGAGGAGGTGATCGGCCTCGACGCCTCGGAGGCGGTGCCCTGCAGCGCCAAGGAGGGGATCGGCATCGAGGAGATCCTGGAGCAGGTGGTGGGGAAGGTGCCGCCGCCCGCCGGCGATCCGGCGGCGCCGCTCAAGGCCATCGTCTTCGACTCCTGGTACGACTCCTACCGGGGCGTGGTCATGCTGGTGCGGGTCTTCGAGGGGACGCTCGTCCCGCGCCAGCGCATCCGCTTCTTCTCCAACCGCAAGGAGTTCGAGGTCCAGGAGCTGGGGGTCTTCGCCCCCTTCTCGCGCCCGGTGCCCCGCCTGATGGCCGGCGAGGTGGGGGTGGTGGTCGCCAACGTGAAGGAGGTCCACGACGCCAAGGTGGGCGACACCATCACCGACGCCGACCGCCCCACCGCCGCCCCCTTCCCGGGCTTCAAGGTGGTGAAGCCCATGGTCTTCAGCGGCGTCTTCCCGGTGGACGCCGCCGACTACGAGCAGCTCCGCGACGCCCTGGAGAAGCTCAAGCTGAACGACTCGGCCTTCACCTACGAGCCCGAGACCTCGCAGGCGCTGGGCTTCGGCTTCCGCTGCGGCTACCTGGGGCTGCTCCACATGGAGATCGTCCAGGAGCGGCTGGAGCGGGAGTACCAGCTGTCGCTCATCACCACCGCGCCCAGCGTGGTCTACCGGGTCACCGACACCCAGGGGGCGGTCCAGGAGATCGACAACCCGGCCAAGCTGCCGCCGGTGCAGAAGATCGCCAGGCTGGAGGAGCCGCACCTCACCTGCCACATCCACGCCCGCACCGAGGACGTGGGGGCCATCCTCAAGCTCTGCCAGGACCGGCGCGGCCTCCAGAAGGATCTGAAGTACGTCGGCACCGCCCGGGTGCAGATCACCTACGACATCCCCCTCGCCGAGGTGGTCTTCGACTTCTTCGACAAGCTGAAGAGCGTCTCCCGCGGCTACGCCTCGCTCGACTACGAGCTCAAGGGGTACGAGGAGGCCGACCTGGTGAAGCTCGACATCCTCATCAACGGCGAGCCGGTGGACGCGCTCTCCTCGATCGTCCACCGGGAGCGGGCCTACCTGCGCGGCCGCGAGCTGTGCCAGAAGCTGCGGGAGGAGATCCCCAAGCAGATGTACGAGGTGGCCATCCAGGCGGCCATCGGCGCCAAGGTGATCGCCCGCGAGACGGTGAAGGCCTTCCGGAAGAACGTCATCGCCAAGTGCTACGGCGGCGACATCTCCCGCAAGCGGAAGCTGCTGGAGAAGCAGAAGGAGGGGAAGAAGCGGATGAAGCAGGTGGGGTCGGTCGAGATCCCCCAGTCCGCCTTCCTGGCGGTCCTCAAGGTGGAGGACTGAGGCGCGGGGCCGCGCCGCCCCGCCGTCGCCGGATCGGGCGGCTTTTCAAACCGATCGATCAAGGCTACAAGAGCACCGCCGATGGCCTCCTCCTCCCGCCAACCCGCCCGTCCCGGCGAGCGCGGGGCGATCACCTGGGTGACGGCCCTGCTGCTCGCCGCGCTGGCCGCCGCCGGCTACCTGGTCTACGTCTGGGGACCGATCTGGATCGTCCAGTACGAGGCGAAGCAGGTGGTGCGCGACTACGGCAACCGCGCCATCAAGGACACCCGCGACGACGAGCAGCTCCAGCACATGTGCCGGAAGCTGCAGTCCCTCGACACCGACCTGGTGGCGGCGCCCGACGGCGGCACCGAGCGGCGCCCGGCGGTGGACGTCGAGCCCCAGGACGTGACCTGGGAGCGCGACATGGACGCCACCCCGCCCACCCTGCACGTCGCCTTCGCCTACCAGCGCCCGCTCCACTACCCGGTGCTGGACGTCTGGAAGGACGTGACCATGCAAGTGGACCTGACCATGGACCTGACCCGCGCCGACTGGGGGCCGGGCCGGTGAGCGCCGAGCGGGTGGTGCTGGACGCCCGCGCCGTCCAGGCGGCGGTGCGCAAGCTGGCGGCCGAGATCCTCGAGGCGGCCCGGGCCGCGGGGGCCGCGCCGGCCGAGCTGGCGGTGGTGGGGGTCCGCCGGGGCGGGATCCACCTCGCGGAGCGGCTCCGCGCCGAGTTGGGCCGGGCCGCCGGGGCGCCGCCGCCGCTGGGGACCCTGGACATCGCCCTCTACCGGGACGACCTGGCCTCCCGCGGCAGCGCGCCGGTGGTGGGCCCGACCGACATCCGCTTCCCCATCCAGGGCCGGACCATCGTGCTGGTGGACGACGTGCTCTACACCGGGCGCACCATCCGGGCGGCGCTCGACGAGCTGGTGGACTTCGGCCGGCCCCGCCGGGTCTGGCTGGCGGTGCTGGTGGACCGGGGCGGACGCGAGCTGCCCATCGCCGCCGACTTCGCCGGCGCCCGCGTCGAGGCCACCGGCGCCGAGGACGTGCAGGTCCGCCTCGCCGAGTCGGGCGCGGCGGCGGACGCGGTCATCGTCAGGCCGAGGGCGGCATGATCGGGCGACACCGGCATCTCATCGGGCTCGAGGAGCTGGACCGGGGCGAGATCCTGCAGGTGCTGCAGCTGGCCACCTCGATGAAGGAGGTGCTGCGCCGGCCCCTGAAGAAGGTGCCGACGCTGCGCGGGAAGGCGGTGGTGAACCTCTTCTTCGAGGCCTCCACCCGCACCCGCAGCTCCTTCGAGACCGCCGCCAAGATCCTCTCCGCCGACGCGCTGAACTGGACCGCGGCGGGCTCCTCGGTGTCCAAGGGGGAGACCCTGGTGGACACCGCCCGGAACCTGGAGGCGATGCGCCCCGACGTGCTGGTCATCCGCCACGCCGCCTCCGGCGCGCCGCGGCTGGTGGCGGAGCGGGTGGGCTGCGCGGTGGTGAACGCCGGCGACGGCGCCCACGAGCACCCGAGCCAGGGGCTCCTCGACGCCTTCACCCTGGCCGAGCACTTCACCCGCGCCGCGGGCGGCCCCGAGGCGGCGCCCGACTTCGGCCTGCTGGCCGGGAAGACCGTGGCCATCGTCGGCGACGTCTCCCACTCCCGCGTGGCCCGCTCCGCCCTCCACTGCCTGCCCAAGCTCGGGGCGAAGGTCCGGGTCTGCGGGCCGCCCACCATGATCCCCGCGGGGATCGAGCGCATGGGGGCCGAGGTCCACCACGCGCTGCCCGAGGCGGTGAAGGGGGCCGACGCGGTGATGATGCTGCGCATCCAGCACGAGCGCATCGGCGACCCGCTCATCCCGGGGACCCGCGAGTACTCCAAGTTCTGGGGGCTCAACGCCCGGAAGGCGGCGGAGTGGCTCGCGCCGGGGGCCTGCATCCTCCACCCCGGCCCCATCAACCGCGGCGTCGAGCTCGCCCCCGAGGTGGCGGACGGTCCGCGCAGCGTCATCCTCGACCAGGTGCAGAACGGGGTGGCGGTGCGCATGGCCATCCTCTACCTGCTGGCGGGCGGCGGAGAGGCCCATGTCTGAGCTGCTCTTCATCGAGGGAGGCCGGGTCATCGACCCGGCCGGCGGGGTGGACGGCCTCCGCACCGTCGTCGTCCGGGACGGCCGGATCGCCGAGGTGGCCGAGCGGGTGGAGCGGCCCCGCGAGGCGCGGGTCCTCGACGCCCGGGGCCGCTGGGTGACGCCGGGGTTCGTGGACCTGCACGTCCACCTGCGCGAGCCGGGCCAGGAGTACAAGGAGACGGTCGCCACCGGCGCGCGGGCGGCGGTGGCGGGCGGCTTCACCACCGTGGCCGCCATGGCCAACACCAGCCCGGTGAACGACAACGCCAGCGTCACCGAGCTGGTGCTGGCGCGGGCGGCGGCGGCGGGCCTGGCGCGGGTGCGCCCGGTGGGCTGCGTCTCCCGGGGGCAGAAGGGCGAGGAGCTGGCCGAGTACGGCGAGCTGAAGGCGGCGGGCTGCGTCGCCCTCTCCGACGACGGCCGCCCGGTGGCCTCGCCGGCGCTGATGCGCCGGGCCCTGGAGTACGCCCGGGCCTTCGACCTGCCGGTGGCGGTGCACGAGGAGGAGCCGGCGCTGGCCGGCAAGTGGGCCATGCACGAGGGGGCGGCCGCCACGCGCATGGGGCTCAAGGGGATGCCGGCCCAGGCCGAGTCGGCCATGGTCTGGCGCGACGTGGAGCTGGCCGAGCTCACCGGCGGGCGGCTGCACCTGCAGCACCTCTCGACGGCGGGGAGCGTCCGCGCGCTGCGGGAGGCGAAGCGGCGCGGCCTGCGGGTCACCGGCGAGGCGGCGCCGCACCACCTGGCGCTCACCGACGAGGACCTGGCGCGCGCCGGCTACGACACCTCCTGGAAGATGAACCCCCCGCTGCGCTCGGTGGAGGACCGGCGGGCGGTGCAGGAGGCGCTGGCCGACGGCACCATCGACTGCGTCGCCACCGACCACGCGCCCCACTCGGCGGTGGAGAAGGAGCTGGAGTTCGATGCCGCCGCCAACGGCGTCGTCGGCCTGGAGACGGCCTTCGCGGTCTGCCTCGGGCTGGTGCGCCAGGGGCTGCTCTCCGAGCGCCGCCTGATCGAGGCGCTCACCGCCGCCCCGGCCCGGGCCTTCGGGCTGGCGGCCGGGTCGCTGGCGCCGGGCGCGCCGGCCGACGTGGCGGTGCTGGATCCGGCCGCGGAGTGGCGCGTCGAGCCCGAGCGTTTCCACTCGAAGGGGCGCCACACGCCCTGGAAGGGCGCGGCGCTGACCGGGCGCTGCACCCACACCCTGGTGGACGGCCGGCTGGTCCACGGATCGTAGGAAGGACGGGAGATGAAGAGGGCCATCCTGGCGCTCGCCGACGGCGCGGTCTTCGAGGGCTCCTCCTTCGGGGCCGAGGGCGAGGCCACCGGCGAGGCGGTGTTCAACACCTCGATGACCGGCTACCAGGAGATCCTCACCGACCCCTCCTACGTCGGGCAGATGGTCTGCATGACCTATCCCGAGCAGGGGAACACCGGCGTGAACCGGGCCGACGAGGAGTCGGCGAGGCCGCACGCCACCGGCTTCGTCGTGCGGCACTTCGCGGCGGAGCCGTCGAGCTTCCGGGCGGAGCGCGGCCTGGACGCCTACCTGAAGGCCCACGGCATCGTGGGCATCCACGGCGTCGACACCCGCCGGCTGACCCGCCACCTGCGCACCGCCGGGGCGCAGATGGGCGTCATCTCCACCTCGGGCAGCGCCGCGGCGCTGGTGGACCGGGCCCGGAGCCTGCCGGGGATGGAGGGGCAGGACCTGGCGAGCCGGATCTCCACCAAGAGCGCCTACGCCTGGACCGAGCGGGGGGCCGACGCCTGGGAGGCGGAGCAGCGCCGGCCGCTCGAGGCGCCGCGCTTCCACGTGGTGGCCTACGACTGGGGCCTGAAGCGCGCCATGCTCCGGCTGCTGGCGGAGGCCGGCTGCCGCATCACCGTGGTGCCGAGCGCCACCACCGCCGCCGAGGCGCTGGCGCTCGCGCCGGACGGCGTCTTCCTCACCAACGGGCCGGGCGATCCGGCCGCGGTGGTGGGGGCGCAGGCCGCGGTGGCGGGGCTGCTCGGCCGGGTGCCGGTCTTCGGCATCTGCCTGGGCCACCAGATCCTGGCGCTGGCGGTCGGGGCCCGGACCTTCAAGCTGAAGTTCGGCCACCGGGGCGCCAACCAGCCGGTGCAGGAGTTGGCCACCGGCAAGGTGGACATCACCTGCCAGAACCACGGCTTCGCGGTGGACGACCGCGCGCTGGGCCGGCGGGCCCGGGTCACCCACCGCAACCTGAACGACGGCACGGTGGAGGGCATCGAGGTGCTCGACGCCCCGGCCTTCAGCGTCCAGTACCACCCCGAGGCGTCGCCCGGACCCCACGACGCCCGCCAGCTCTTCGGGCGGTTCGTCCGGATGATGGAGCGCCGGTGACGCTGCAGGAGCTCCACGAGAGGCTCCTCGCCTGGGCCACCGGCGCGGCGCGCCAGGAGGAGCTGCTGCGGGCGCGGCGGGCCTGGTTCGACCGGAGCGGCGAGCCGCACGAGGAGGATCGCTCCTACGAGTCCCGGGTGAACGGGATGCTCGACTACTACCTCTACGACCACCGGCCGGCCGGCGGGGCGGACACCACGCTGGACCTGTTCCTGCGCGACCAGGGACAGGCCTACACCAGCGACCAGCTCACGCTCTTCCGCGCGCTGGGCAAGACCCACCACTCCCTGTTCGAGGTCCGCAAGATCCGGCCGGGCGAGTGGGTGCGCCTGCGCGACGTCTTCAGCGACCACGAGCTGGAGGTGGTGGAGCGGCGCCAGATGGCCGGCCTGGACAAGGGGGACCTGCTCGAGGCGCGCCTCCTGCCGTACCAGGGGGAGCTCTTCTTCTCCGGGGCCTTCGTCTTCCACCCGCGCGAGGTGCGCAAGGCCGTCCTGGCCGAGGCCAAGAAGCGGCGGAAGGCGGCCCGGGGCGGCCCGGTGGACGTGAAGGGGTTCCTGGCGCAGCTCTCCCGCATGGCCCAGAAGCTGGAGCGCTACCGGAACGTGAAGGTGGAGTCGCTCTACGACTTCACCGCGCCCCTGCCGACGCCGCCGCCGGTGCGCGGCGGCGGCGCCGGTCCGGCCTGACGGGGCGGACGGGCGTCGAGCGGTGCGGCGACTCGTCGTCAACGCCGACGACCTCGGCTACGACCCGGAGATCGACCGGGGCATCCTCGAGGCCCACGCGCGCGGGATCGTGACCAGCGCCACCGCGATGGTGGGGACGCCCTGGGCGCCGGAGGCGCTGCGGGCGGCCCCGCGGGAGCTGGGCGTCGGCCTGCACGTGGTGCTCGAGGAGGGCTGCTCGCCGGCGGAGGCGGCGTTGGCCCTCCGGCGCCAGCTCGACCGCTTCGCGGAGCTGCGCGGCGCGCCGCCCACCCACCTCGACGCCCACCGGCACGCCCACGCGCGCCCCGGGATGCTGGCGGTGTTCGCCGCGGCCGCGGCCGGACGCGGCCTGCCGCTGCGCGCCCTGGACGACGCCATGCGCCGGGAGCTGCGCGCCGCCGGCGTCCGCACCACCGACGCCTTCCGCGGAGACGCGGCGCTGCGCCCGTGCTGGACCCGCGAGCGCCTGCTCGCGGCGCTGGCCGCCCTGCCGGAGGGCACGACCGAGCTCATGGCCCACCCCGGCCACGCCCCGTCGCGCACCCGGACGTCCTTCGCAGCCGAGCGCGAGGTCGAGCTCTCGGCGCTGTGCGACCCGGCGGCGAGGGAGGCGGTGGCCGCACTGGGCGTGCGGCTCGTCTCCTGGGCGTCGGTTTGACGCACGCGGTCGCCCGGCGCCCGCGGCACCCGGAGCCGGGACCCGGTGCCGGACCCGGTGCCGGGCATCCGGGGGACCAGCGCCGGGGCCGTGCACCCGGTGCCGCACCCGGTGCCGGGCACGGGGGGAGGGGCGGGGCGATGTGCGACACGAAGTCGCATAACCCCTCGATTGCTGGGCCTGCGGACAGGCTCCGCACGGGGCCTTTCCTTCTTTACAGGCTCGTTTTTGGGGTGTAGAAACCCGGCTCCACCAGCCCTCCCCACACACCCACAGAAGAGGTCTCTCGCGATGGCAGACGCCAAGCCCGTGGTCCCGAAGGACGGCGCCAAGATCACCCTGACCGGCGGGAAGCTGAACGTCCCCGACCGGCCCATCCTCCCCTTCATCGAGGGCGACGGCACCGGCCGCGACATCTGGCGCTCCAGCGTCCGGGTCCTCGACGCCGCCGTCGAGAAGGCGTACCGCGGCAAGAAGAAGATCGCCTGGATGGAGGTCTACGCCGGCGAGAAGGCCTTCACCAAGTTCAACAACTGGCTGCCCGACGAGACCATCGCCGCCTACCGCGAGTTCCTCATCGGCATCAAGGGCCCGCTCACCACCCCCATCGGCGGCGGCATCCGCTCGCTGAACGTGGCGCTGCGCCAGATGCTCGACCTCTACGTCTGCCTGCGCCCGGTGCGCTGGTTCAAGGGCGTGCCCTCGCCGGTGAAGAACCCGCAGAAGGTCGACATGGTGATCTTCCGCGAGAACACCGAGGACATCTACGCCGGCATCGAGTGGGAGGCCGGCACCGAGCAGGTGAAGAAGATCCTGGGCTTCCTGGAGAAGGAGTTCCCCAAGGAGTTCAAGAAGATCCGCTTCCCCGGGTCGGCGGGCATCGGCGTCAAGGCGGTCTCGCGCGAGGGCACGGAGCGGCTGGTCCGCGCCGCCATCGAGTTCGCGCTGAAGAACAAGCGCAAGAGCGTGACCATCGTCCACAAGGGCAACATCATGAAGTACACCGAGGGCGCCTTCCGGAACTGGGGGTACGGCCTGGCCGAGCGCGAGTTCGCCGACAAGGTCTACACCTGGGACCAGTGGGAGCGGACCAAGGCGGCCAAGGGCGAGGAGGCGGCCAACGCCGAGCAGAAGTCGGCGCTCGCCTCGGGCAAGCTCCTCGTCAAGGACGCCATCGCCGACATCACCCTGCAGCAGGTGCTCACCCGGCCGGACGAGTTCGACGTCGTCGCCACGCTGAACCTGAACGGCGACTACCTCTCCGACGCGCTGGCGGCGCAGGTCGGCGGCATCGGCATCGCCCCCGGCGGCAACGCCAACTACGTCACCGGCCACGCCATCTTCGAGGCCACCCACGGCACCGCGCCGAAGTACGCCGACCTGGACAAGGTGAACCCGGGCTCGGTGATCCTCTCCGGCGAGATGATGTTCCGCCACATGGGCTGGTTCGAGGCGGCCGACCTCATCATCAAGGGCATGGACGGGGCCATCGGCGCCCACCGCGTGACCTACGACTTCGCCCGCCTGATGAAGCAGGAGGGCGTGGCCGACACCGTCGAAGTGAAGTGCTCGCAGTTCGGCGACGAGATCATCAAGCACATGTAGTCCCCCCGGACACCGACTCGGAGAGAACGCACATGGCTCGGAAGAAGATCGCACTCATCGGCGCCGGCCAGATCGGCGGCACCATGGCCCTGCTGGCCGGCCAGCGGGAGCTGGGCGACGTGGTCCTCGTGGACATCCTCGAGGGCGTCGCCAAGGGCAAGGCGCTCGACCTGCAGGAGACGCGCGGCGTCTTCAAGTTCGACGTGGACGTCACCGGCGGCGGCACCACCGACTACTCGGTGATCAAGGGCGCCGACGTCTGCATCGTCACCGCCGGCATCCCGCGCAAGCCGGGCATGAGCCGCGAGGACCTGCTCAAGGTGAACCTCGAGGCCATCACCAAGGTGGCCGAGGGCATCAAGACCTACGCGCCCGGCGCCTTCGTCATCGTGGTCACCAATCCGCTCGATTCGATGGTGTACGCGATGTACAAGGTCACCGGCTTCCCGAAGAGCCGGGTGGTCGGCATGGCCGGCGTGCTCGACACCGCGCGCTTCCAGTACTTCGTGGGCGACGCCGCCAAGGCCTCGCCGCAGGACGTCCACGCGGTGGTGCTGGGCGGCCACGGCGACGACATGGTCCCGCTGCTCCGCTACAGCTCCATCGGCGGGGTGCCGCTGACCAAGTTCATCGACCAGGCGAAGCTGGACGCCATCGTCGACCGCACCCGCAAGGGCGGCGGCGAGATCGTGCAGCTCCTCGGGACCGGGTCGGCCTTCTACGCGCCGGCCATCTCGGCCATCACCATGGCCGAGTCCTACCTCAAGGACAAGAAGCGCGTGCTGCCCTGCTCGGCGCTGCTCGAGGGCCAGTACGGCGTGAACGGCCTGTTCGTCGGCGTCCCGGTGGTGATCGGGGCCGGCGGCGTCGAGAAGATCCTGGAGCTGGACCTGAACGACGGCGAGAAGGCGATGCTCGCCAAGTCCGTCGAGAGCGTCCGCAAGTCGGTGGCCGAGACCAAGCTCTAGGCCCCCGCGCGATGGCTTGACCCGCCGGGGCCGGCGCCCTCCCAGGAGCCGGCCCCGGCGTTCTCCGATGGCGGTTTCCCGGGCCGTGACCCGGAGCGGGAGGCGCGCGGCGCGCGGCTCCCGGGCGGGCACGGACCCCATGAGGACGACGTGAAAATCCACGAATACCAGGCGAAGGTGATCCTGCGGGAGTACGGCGTTCCGGTGCCGCGCGGGATCCTGGCGACGAACCCGCTCGAGGCCCAGGGCGCCGCCCGGCAGCTGGGCAGCGGGACGGTGGTGGTCAAGGCCCAGATCCACGCGGGAGGCCGCGGCAAGGCCGGCGGCGTGAAGCTGGCGCAGTCCCCCGAGGAGGTCGGCGACATCGCCGACAAGATGCTGGGGATGATGCTGAAGACGCCCCAGACCGGGCCGGAGGGGCAGAAGGTCCGCAAGATCTACGTCGAGGAGGGCTGCAGGTTCACCCGGGAGATCTACCTGGGCATGACCCTCGACCGGGACAGCGGGCGCGTCACCTTCATGGCCTCCTCCGAGGGCGGCGTGGAGATCGAGGAGGTGGCGAAGAGCCACCCCGAGAAGATCCTCAAGGTGCCCATCGACCCGGTGACCGGCTTCCTCCCGTTCCAGGCGCGGCGCATGGCCTACGGCCTGGGGCTCAAGGGCGACACCGTCTCGGCCTTCGCCCGGTTCGCCACCAGCCTCTACAACGCCTACGTGGCCACCGACGCGTCGCTGGCGGAGATCAACCCGCTGGTGGTGACCGACGCCGGGCAGGTGCTGGCGCTCGACGCCAAGATGAACTTCGACGACAACGCCCTCTACCGGCACCCGCGCATCGCCGCGATGCGCGACCCGGACGAGGAGGACCCGCGCGAGAACCAGGCCAAGGAGCACGACCTGCAGTACATCGCGCTGGACGGCGACATCGGCTGCATGGTGAACGGCGCCGGCCTGGCGATGGCCACCATGGACATCATCAAGCTCTCCGGCGGGCGGCCGGCCAACTTCCTCGACGTGGGGGGCGGCGCCGACGAGCAGAAGGTGACGGCGGCCTTCAAGCTGCTGCTGGCCGACCCGAACGTCCGCGCGGTGCTGGTGAACATCTTCGGCGGCATCATGAAGTGCGACGTCATCGCCAAGGGCATCGTCGCCGCGGCGCGCCAGGTGGAGCTGCGCATCCCGCTGGTGGTCCGGCTGGAAGGCACCAACGTGGAGCTGGGGAAGCAGATCCTGGCCCAGAGCGGGCTGCGCATCGTGGCGGCCGACAACCTCGGCGACGCGGCCCAGAAGGCCGTGGCCGCCGCCAAGATGGTGTAGGCGGGAGCCCGGCCATGAGCATCTTCGTCGACAAGAAGACCCGCGTCGTCGTCCAGGGCATCACCGGCTCCGCCGGCGCCTTCCACACCGGTCAGATGCTGGGGTACGGCACCAAGGTGGTGGCCGGCGTCACCCCCGGCCGCGGCGGCGCCACCTTCCAGGAGAAGGTGCCCATCTTCAACACCGTGCACGAGGCGGTGAGGGCCACGGGCGCCAACGCCGCGGCCATCTTCGTCCCGCCCCCCTTCGCGGCCGACGCCATCATCGAGGCGGCCGACGCCGCGGTGCCCCTCATCGTCTGCATCACCGAGGGGATCCCCATCCTCGACATGGTGAAGGCGCGCCGCTACCTGGAGGGCAACCCCGGCATCCGGCTGCTCGGGCCCAACTGCCCCGGCCTCATCACTCCCGGCGAGTGCAAGATCGGCATCATGCCGGGCCACATCCACCGGCCCGGCCGCATCGGGGTGGTGTCCCGCTCCGGCACGCTGACCTACGAGGCGGTGAAGCAGCTCACCGACCTGGGCTTCGGCCAGTCCACCGCGGTCGGCATCGGCGGCGACCCGGTCCACGGCACCGACTTCGTCGACTGCCTCTCGCGCTTCCAGGAGGACCCGGAGACCGACGCCGTCATCATGATCGGCGAGATCGGCGGCCAGGAGGAGGCCCGGGGCGCGAAGTTCGTGAAGCAGCACATGTCCAAGCCGGTGGTGGGCTTCATCGCCGGCCGCACCGCCCCGGCCGGCAAGCGCATGGGCCACGCCGGCGCGGTGATCTCGGGCGGCGAGGACACCGCCGAGGCGAAGATCGAGGCCATGAAGGACGCCGGGATCACCGTCTGCGACGGCCCGCACCTGCTCGGCGCCACCATGGCCGAGGTGCTGAACCGGCGCTTCCGCGGGAAGATCCCGGCCCGCGCGGCGCGCGCCGTCGCGCAGAAGGGCCAGCCGGCCGCCAAGGCCAAGGGGAAGGCGGCCCCCAAGCCCGCCAAGGCCGCGGCGCGCGACCGCTAGCGCGGCGCCGCCCCATCCCGTCGAGGAGAGACGAGCACATGGCAATCGAGCGCACCCTGTCCATCATCAAGCCCGACGGCGTCGAGAAGGGCGTCGTCGGCCGGGTCATCTCCCGCTTCGAGACCGCGGGCCTGAAGCCGGTGGCCATCCGGCTGGAGCGGCTGTCCCAGGCGCAGGCCGAGGGCTTCTACGCGGTGCACAAGGCCCGCCCCTTCTTCGCGGACCTGGTGAAGTTCATGACCGGCGGTCCGGTGGTGCTGATGGTGCTCGAGGGCGAGAACGCCGTCGCCCGCAACCGCGAGGTGATGGGCGCGACCGACCCGAAGAAGGCGGCCGAGGGGACCATCCGCAAGGACTTCGCGACCGACATCGAGAAGAACACCGTCCACGGCTCCGACAGCTCCGACAACGCCCGGGCGGAGATCGCCTACTTCTTCCCCGAGGTGCAGATCCACGCCTACGAGTGGAAGAACAAGCGGTAGCGTAACCGCTCGACATCACGGCGGTTCTCCCGGGCGATGCGCCCGCGGGGGCCGCCGTGCCGTTTCCTGGTTAGGATCCGGGGTCCGGCGGGCGGGAGGTGGCGCGGGGTGCTCCCCGGGTGGGTCCCGGCGGGAGGAGGAGAGCGCGGGACGTGGGATCGGTGGCGACATGGGAGTGGCTGCTCGGGCTGGGGTTCCTCCTGGCCTCGGCCTTCTTCAGCTCCACCGAGACCGCCCTGACGGCGCTGGGCGAGGTCCGCGCCCGGCAGCGCATCGACGCGGGCGGGCGGCGCGCCCGGCTGCTCCGGCTCTGGGTGGATCACCCCGAGCGCGTGCTCACCACGCTGCTGGTCGGGAACACCGTGGTCAACGTCGGCGCCGGCGCGCTGGCCGGCAACGTGGCGCTGAAGCTGGCGCGGGCCTGGGGCTGGGCCGAGCCGGGGCTGGTGGCGGCGGCGACGGCGATCACCACCGCCGGGATCCTCTTCTTCGGGGAGATCGTCCCGAAGACGCTGGCGAAGCGCGACCCGGTGCGGGTCTCGCTCTGGGCCATCCCCGGCGTCCACCTCCTCTACCGGCTCTTCTGGCCGCTCTCGGCGGGGCTGGTCCGGGTGACCGACCGGCTGGTGGGCGCGTTCGCGCCGCGGCCGGCTCCGGGGCCGGCCGTCACCGGCGCCGAGATCGAGTACCTCATCGAGATGGGGACGCGCCAGGGCGTGCTGGACGAGGTGAAGGAGGAGCTGCTGAACAGCGTCCTGGAGTTCGCCGACCGGGTGGTGAAGGAGGTCATGGTCCCGCGCACCAAGATGGTGGCGATCGACCGGGACCTGCCGCCGGAGGAGATGGTCCGCATCGTCACCGGGAACCCCTTCAGCCGCATGCCGGTCTACCAGGGCACGGTCGACAACGTGGTCGGGATCCTGCTGGTGCGCGAGATCATCCCCGAGCTGGCCCGCGGGCCTCCCCCCCCGGGCTCCATCGACCGGTGGACGAAGCCGGCCTTCTTCGTCCCGGAGCAGATGAAGATCTCCCGGCTGCTGAAGGAGATGCAGCGGCGCAAGACCCACCTGGCGGTGGTGGTGGACGAGTTCGGCGGCACCTCCGGCCTGTGCACGCTGGAGGACGTGCTGGAGGAGATCGTCGGCGAGATCCAGGACGAGGCCGACGCCGAGGCGGCCCCGGTGAAGCCCATCGGCGACGGGCACTACCTGGCCGACGCGGCGGTCCCGCTCCACGACCTGGAGGAGTACGTGAGCCACCAGGGCGAGGGG
>JAJZTO010000368.1 GCA_021848865.1 Myxococcales bacterium | reverse complement strand
GCCCGGCTCGCGGGCCGCTGAGCGGCGTCTCCCGATCGCGGGACGCGAAGGGCTCCCGCGCCCCAGCCGGGCCCGGCGCGGCTCTGGCGCAAGACCCGCTCGTTCTGTCACATTGCCCTCCCATCCCGCTCCGGCAGAGCATCCCCCGGTTTCCGCCCCCCCTGGAGAGATCGTCCCCATGCCGACACGCCCGCTCGCGCTCGCCCTCCTCCTCGCCTCCGCCTGTGGTGGCGGCGGCTCGTCGTCGAGCCCGCCGCCGCCCCCTCCTCCCCCGCCGGCGAAGCTCGGCTTCGCGGTCCAGCCCAGCGCGGCCGTCTCCTCCGCCGCCATCGCGCCCGCCGTGAAGGTCGAGATCCGCGATGCCTCGGGCGCCCGCGTGGCCGGCTCGACCGCCGCGGTGACGCTGGCGATCGCCGCGGGCCCGGCCGGCGCGACGCTCGCCGGCACGACGACGGTCGCCGCCGTGGACGGCGTCGCCACCTTCGGCGACCTCTCCATCGCCCGGGCTGGCGCGGGCTACGCGCTCACCGCGACCTCCGGTACGCTCACCGCCGCCACCAGCATCCCCTTCGCGATCTCGGTGGGCCCGGCCGCGGCCCTCGCCTTCACCGCCCAGCCCTCCTCGACGACCGGAGCGACGCCATTTCCCTCGGCGGTGGCCGTCGAGGTCCGCGACGCCGCGGGCAACGCCGTCACCACCTCCACCGCCACCGTCTCGCTCTCCCTGGCCGGTGGAGCCGCCGGCGCGACCCTCGCCGGGACGCTCGCGGCGGCGGCCGCCGCCGGCGTCGCGACCTTCTCCGGCCTCTCGGTGGACCGGGCCGGGACCGGCTACCAGCTCCACGCCACCGCCACCGGCCTGGCCGCGGCCGACAGCACTCCGTTCGACGTCGCCGTCGGGCCGCCCGTGAGCATCGCCTTCGCGGTGCAGCCGTCCAACACCCGGAGCACCGTCCCGTCCTCGCCCGCGATCGCCGTCGACATCGTCGACGCCGGCGGGAATGCCGTGGCCAGCGCCGCCAACACCGTCTCGCTCGTCATCGACTCGGGCCCCGCCGTGGCGCGCCTGACCGGGACCGTCTCCGTCGCGGCCGTCGCCGGCCGGGCCACCTTCGGCACCGCCGCCGTGGACTCCGCAGGCAGCTACAGGCTCCGGGCGCGCTCCGCCGGCTTCGCCGACGCGGTCAGCGCCTCCTTCGCCGCGACCGACGCCTGGGCGCCGACGGGGCCGGACGGCGGGTACATCCAGCGGGTCGCCGTCCATCCCACCACCCCGGCGACGCTCCTCGCCGCCGCGGGCGCGGCGGGTCTCTGGCGCTCCACCGACGCCGCCGCCACCTGGACGCCGGTACCGCTTCCGGGAAAGGCCGGCGTGGACGGCGTCCGCTTCGTCCCCGGCTCCGGCGGCGAGGCCTGGGCCTGGGGAAGCGCCGGCGTCTGGCACAGCACCGACGGCGGCACGACCTGGACGGCCGCCTCGCCGCCGCTCGTCACCTTCGGGCCCGTGGTGCCGGGCCTCGGGGCCGGTGAGGTCTTCACCTCCGGCTCGAGCGGCAGCGCCTACGTCCTGCTGCACAGCGTCGACGCCGGCGCGACCTGGGCGCCGATCTCGCCTGCGCTCCCCGTCGGCGTCTCGCCCTGGACGCTGGGCGTCGCCGCCGACGGCGCGCTCTGGGTCGACACCAAGGACGGCGTCTACCGGCTGCCGGCCGGCGGGAGCGCCTGGTCGACGGCCGGAACCGGTCCGGGCGGCACGGCCCCGGGCTACTTCTACACCTTCGCCTTCCACCCCACCGATCCGCTGAAGGCCTGGGCCGGGAAATACAGCAACGTCTACGCGACGGCCGATGGCGGCGCCACCTGGACGCTGCAGACCCTGAACGGCTCGGCCGTCTTCGACCTCGTCGTGGACGGGACCTCGGCGGCGCCGGTGCTCTACGCCGCCACCTACGGCTCCGGCGTCTGGCGCTCGCCCGACGGCGGGGCGACCTGGGCGGCGACCGGGGCGATGGCCATCTGGTCGGCGAACGCGCTCGCCGGATCGGGCAGCGCGGTCTACGCCGGGACGGAGAGCGGCGTCTGGAAGACCGCCGACGCGGGCGGCACGTGGACGCGCGCCAGCGCCGGGCTCCGGGCCGCCACGCCCTCCTCGCTCGCCTTCCAGCCGGGCGCCACCGGGGTGATCCTGGCGGGAGGGTCCGGCGAGGTGTTCCGCTCGACCGACGGAGGGGGCAGCTGGACGCGCCAGCAGCAGGGGCCCGGCAGCTACGTCCGGCGGATCGCCTTCGACCCCGCCACGCCGGCCCACGCCTTCGCGGCCGACGAGCTCCACGGCCTGCTGCGCTCCACGGACGCCGGCGCGACCTGGACCGCCGCCACGGGGACCTCCGGCCAGGTCATGGACCTGGCGGTCGGCGGCGGGACGCCCTCGGTCGTCTGGGCCCTCACCTCGGCGGGCGTCTACCGCTCGGTGGACGGCGGCGCCACTTTCGCCAAGGCGTGGACCCTGGGCGCGACGTCGTCGGCCAACGCGCTCGCCGCCGACCCGGCCAGCGGCCTGGTGGCCTGGGCGGGCGTGCAGGACTCCACCACCGCGTCGGCGAGCGGCGTCTACAAGACCATCGACGGCGGCGCCACCTGGACGCAGGTCGCGAGCGCGCCCGCGGTGGGGGCGAACTCCCGGCTGGAGCTGGTGGCCTCGAGCACGTCGGTGCTTTGGCTGGAGAACGGGGGCAGCCCCTACCGCTCCACGGACGGCGGCGCCACCTGGGCCAGCGTCTACCCGGCAGGCGCCGGCCAGCTCTGGGGCATGGGGATCGATCCCTCCGACCCGCTGCGCTGCTTCATCGGCTCGCTGAGCTCCGGCGCCTACCTCACGACCGACGGCGGTGCCACCTGGATGCAGGTGCTCCGCGGCCTGCCGCCCGAGGTCGATCGCGTGGTGGTCGACCCCGCGGCCCCGCTCAACGTCTGGTCGGTGGGGGGCGGCATCTACCGGAGCACCACCGGCGGGCTCTGATCGGGCGCGGCCTCCTCCCTCTCCCCCGGCCGCCGGACGGGCGGAGAGGGACGAGGCGCGGCCGGCGTTCACCTCGCCCCGGCGCTCGTCTACACTCGGGCCATGCGCCCGCCCATCCGCATCGCCCCGTCGATCCTCTCGGCCGACTTCGGCCGCCTCGCCGACGAGGTCCGCGCCGCCGAGGCCGCCGGCGCCGACTGGATCCACGTCGACGTGATGGACGGCCACTTCGTCCCCAACATCACCATCGGCCCGCTGGTGGTCGAGGCGGTCCGCAAGGTCACGAAGCTCCCCATCGACGCCCACCTGATGATCGTGGAGCCGGAGAAGTACGTGGAGGCCTTCGCCAAGGC
>JAJZTO010000367.1 GCA_021848865.1 Myxococcales bacterium | reverse complement strand
GGGCGGCCCAGGTGCTCGGGATCAGCGTGCGGAAGATCCAGTACAAGCTGAAGGAGTACCGGGGAGGAGCCGGAGGCCGCCGGCGCAGGCACCCGGCGTGACGCTGCGCCAGCCCGCTGGCGCCAGCGGAGCGTTGGCTCGCGCGCCAAAGTTGCGCGACCGGCCTCCCCGGGACGGAAAAAGTTGCGTAGTCTGGCGATCGACTGGTCCCTGTGGGGGTGTCCGGCGACCTCTGAATCAGGGTTTCCTGGCAAAAATACGATTGCACCCGGATGGATCACGGCGTGCAAACGCAGCGGTCCCGGCTCCGTTCGCGGGGAGCACCACTCCCGAGGAGGGCATGCGCATGGCGATGTACTGGCGAGGGAGGCTGGCCGCGGCCGCGGTCGCCACCCTCTGCACCTGGCCGGTGGCGGCCGCGGAGCCGGCCAGGGTCTCGCAGCCCAAGGCCCAGCCCGAGGCGGAGAAGAAGGAGTTCGACACCCCGGCGCCGCCCTTCGCGCTGGGGCTCTTCCCCTGCACCGGCTGCCACACCGAGCCGGGCAACCCCCAGAAGCGCGACCTGGGGTTCCACGACGAGGTCCAGCCGCTCCGGCACGGGCCCAACCGCTGGTGCCTCGACTGCCACGACCTGAAGAACCGGGACATGCTGCACCTCACCAACGGCGAGCTGGTGCCGTTCGGCGAGTCCTACCGGCTCTGCGGGCAGTGCCACGGCGACAAGTACCGCGACTGGCGCGTCGGCGTGCACGGCAAGCGCATCGGGTACTGGAACGGGAAGAAGACCTATTTCCTGTGCGTGAACTGCCACAACCCCCACGCCCCGCGCTTCACCGGGGTGGAGACGGTGATGGTGGACGGCGTCCCGGCGCAGCGCCCGATCCCGGAGGCCACCCGGCCCGAGCCGCGGCCCCGCCGCCCGCAGGAGATCCGATGAGCGACGACAGCCGGAGCCTGCCGGTGGTCCAGGACGAGGGGATCCCCGGGGAGCCGCCCGAGGCCGCCGTCTCGCGGCGCGCCTTCCTGCAGACGGTGGCCGGGGCGGGCGCGGCGGCGGCGCTGGCCGCCTGCGACGTCGAGTCCTCCCTGCGACGGCACTTCAAGGAGCTGTCGAAGGAGGAGGTGGAGCGGCTGATCCAGAAGGTGCAGCGCGACCACGAGGCCCGCTTCGGCAAGAAGGACTGGAAGGTCACGGCCCGCGCCCCCATGCCGGGCGTGGAGTTCGGCTACGGCCTCGACCTGTCGCGCTGCATCGGCTGCCGCCGCTGCGTCTACGCCTGCGTCCGCGAGAACAACCAGTCCCGCGACCCCCAGGTCCAGTGGATCAAGGTGCTGGAGATGGACAAGGTCCGCGGCGTGGACGTGATCGAGTCGGACGCCTACTACGAGGCCGACGCGGTGCCGCGCCCCGGCAAGTTCTACATGCCGGTGCAGTGCCACCAGTGCCGCCACCCGCCCTGCACCAAGGTCTGCCCGGTGAAGGCCACCTGGACCGAGCCGGACGGCATCACCGTGGTGGACTACGACTGGTGCATCGGCTGCCGCTGCTGCATGGCGGCCTGCCCCTACGGCGCGCGCCGCTTCAACTGGGCCACGCCGGGGATCCGCGCCGAGGAGGTGAACCCCCACCTCGCCGTCCTCGGCAACCGCGTCCGCCCCAAGGGCGTGGTGGAGAAGTGCACCTTCTGCATCCAGCGAACCCGCGAGGGCCGCTACCCGGCCTGCGTGGAGATCTGCCCGGTGGGCGCCCGCAAGTTCGGCAACCTCCTCGATCCCAAGTCGGAGATCCGCTACGTGATGGAGAACAAGCGGGTCTTCATCTTCAAGGAGGAGCTCGCGACGCGGCCGCGCTTCTACTACTTCTACGCCACCTGAGGAGCCGACCCCGATGCACGCGAACCGAATCGCCGTCTTCCTGAGGGGCTGCGCCCGGCTGGTGAGCCGCGGCGGGCGCTGGTACTTCGCCTGGCTGGCGCTGCTGGCGCTGATGATCGTCACCGGGATCGCCGGGTACGCCCGGCAGGCCACCCACGGGCTGATCGCCACCAACATGCGCGACCAGGTCTCCTGGGCCTTCTACATCGGCAACTTCACCTTCCTGGTCGGCGTCGCCGCCGCGGCGGTGCTGCTGGTGGTCCCGGCCTACGTCTACGCCTGGAAGCCCATCAAGGAGGTGGTGGTGCTGGGCGAGATGCTGGCCGTCTCCGCCCTGGTGATGTGCCTGCTCTTCATCCTGGTGGACACCGGCAGCCCGCAGAACATGTGGCACATCTTCCCGCTGATCGCGACGCCCAACTTCCCCAGCTCGCTGCTGGTGTGGGACGCCATCGTCCTGAACGGCTACCTGATCATCAACGTCACGGTGGTGGCCCACATCCTCTACAAGCTCTTCAACGGCAAGGCCTACGACAAGCGGGTGGTGGTGCCGCTGGTGCTCCTCTCCATCCCCTGGGCGGTGGGCATCCACACCGTGACCGCCTTCCTCTACAACGGCATGGCGTCGCGCCCCTACTGGAACGCCTCCATCCTGGCGCCCCGGTTCCTGGCCAGCGCCTTCTGCTCCGGGCCCGCCATCCTGCTGGTGCTCTTCCAGATCCTGCGCAAGACCACCGGCTTCCCCATCAGCGACGAGGCCATCTCGAAGATCGCCGAGATCATGTCCTACGCGATGTTCGTGAACCTCTTCCTGCTGGGGGCGGAGGTCTTCAAGGAGTTCTACTCGGCCACCGAGCACTCGGTGTACACGCGCTACCTCTTCTTCGGGCTGCACGGCCACCACGCCATCGTGGCCTTCGCCTGGATCGCGGTGGCCTGCAGCTTCCTCGCCTTCCTGCTCTTCGTCGTCCCGGCGACGCGCCGGAACATCTACACGCTGAACCTGGGCTGCGCCCTGATCTTCGCCGGCGTCTACATCGAGAAGGGCATCGGCCTGGTGATCCCGGGCATGACCCCCGACACCCTGGGCGAGATCTACGAGTACACGCCCACCGCCACCGAGTGGATGGTGGCGGCCGGGGTCTTCGGGGTCGGCTTCCTGGTCTACACGCTGCTGGTGAAGATCGCCGTCCCCATCCTCGACGGCCGCTTCCAGGCCGGGATGGACGTGCCGCTGGAGGTGGCGCCGGAGGCGAAGCCGGCGCACTGACGGCGGGCTCAGCGCCCCGGCGCGTCCAGCTCCAGCCGCATCCTCGCGGCCTCCACCTTGGCCCGGGCGCCGGCGTCGGTGACGCCGGGCAGCTCCACCAGCCGCCGCCAGGCCTCCCGCGCCTCCGCGGCGGCGCCCATCCCCTCGAGGAGCCGCCCGGCGCGATCCAGCGCGCCGGCGGCCGCGTTGGGCCCCCGGGCGGCGCAGGCGGCGTCGGAGCCCACCAGATCGG
>JAJZTO010000366.1 GCA_021848865.1 Myxococcales bacterium | reverse complement strand
CGGGCGGTGCTGGTCCACCCGGCGGAGGTGGTGGCCCTGAGGAAGGACCTCAACGTCCGGGTGCAGATCCTCGACCTGCGGCCGGAGCGGGAGTTCAACCTCTTCCACGTCGGCGAGGCCCGCCGGGTGGAGGCCGCGGAGCTGGAGCGGCCCGAGGAGCTGAAGGCGCTCCTCGACCGGCCCGCCACCACCGTCACCTTCCTCATGGGCACCGGGGACGACCGGGCGCTGGCGGCCTGGCAGCGGCTCGCGGCCCGGGGCGTGGGGAACCTCTACGTGGTGGACGGCGGCGCCAACCGCTGGCTGGAGCTGTACCCGGCGCCGGCCTGCGTCGCCGAGCGCGACCTGGCGAAGGTGGCCAGCGCGGGCGCCGAGGCGCCGGAGTGGCGCTTCGTCTACGCCACCGGGGAGCGGCTCCCGTCGGCGTGGCCGGAGCTGCCCGCCTCCCAGCAGTTCCGCTTCCCCTGCCGCCCCTCCGAGCCGTCCGGGGGCGAGCACGCCGGCGCCGGCCACCACGGCTACACCTGGCCCGCGTACGCCTTCACCAAGCACGTGAAGCTCCAGCGGAAGGCGGTGGTGAAGGGCGGCTGCGGGTAGGCCGAGGTGGCCGGGGCGGGCCCCTCTCCGCTAGGCTCCCGGTCGATGGCCCGCCTCCGCCCCGCCGCCCTGGCGCTCCTCGGCCTCGCCGCCTGCGACCCGCTCCACACCGGCTTCGCCCCGGTCGAGCCGGCGGTGCGCTACCGGTCGGCGGTCCCGCCCGGGCCCGGCGCGGCCGGCCCCGCCGCCGCGGCCCCGGGCCGGATCAAGGTGATGACCTGGAACCTGAAGTTCGGGGCGGCGCGCGTCCGCTTCTTCTTCGAGTGCCGCGGCACCCGCACCCGGCTCACCGGGGCCGAGGTGAAGGCGAACCTCGACGCCATCGCCGCGCGCATCCGGGCCGAGGCGCCCGACGTGGTGCTGCTCCAGGAGGTGGACACCGGCAAGTCGCGCCGGGTGGCGTACCTGGACGAGGTCCAGTACCTGCTCGACCGCTCCGGGCTGCCCTTCGCCGCCTACGCCTCCCAGTGGAAGGCCGACTGGGTGCCCTCCGACGACATCGGGCCGGTGGACAGCGGCAACGTGGTGATGTCGCGCTGGCCCATCCTCCGCGCCACCCGCCACGCCCTCCCGCTCCAGACCGACCGCTGGTGGCTGGAGCGCTACTTCTACCTGAAGCGGAACCTCCTCGAGGTCCACCTGGCGGTGCCGGGGGTGCGGGACCTGGCGGTGGTCGCCACCCACGCCGAGGCCTTCTCGAAGGACGGGACCAAGCGCAAGCACCTCGAGGCGCTGCAGGCGCTCATGGACCGGCTGGCGGCGGGCGGGGCCCTGGTGATCGGCGGGGGGGACCTGAACGCCATCCCGCCGGGATCGCCGGCCTGCCGCGCCTTCCCGGAGGACGCCGGCTGCACCAGCACCCGCTTCCCGCCCGACGACTACTGCGGCGAGGAGCCGTGGCTGGCGCCGCTCCAGGCCGCCTACCGGCCCGACGTCCCGCCGGCGGAGTTCGCGGCCCGGCCCGGCCCCTGGCTCACCTTCACCGGCGACGAGCACTTCCCGCCCAACCGCAAGATCGACCACCTCTTCACCAGCGGCCGCTGGGCCGGCGCCCGCGTGCTGCAGGACGCGGTGATGCTCTCCGACCACGTGCCGGTGGTGGCCGAGCTGGAGCTCCCCTGACCGGGGAACGGCCCGCGCTCCCGCCGCGCATCGTCCTCTACGACGGCGCCTGCGTCCTGTGCCACCGGGTGGCGGGCTGGGCGCTGCGCCACGACCGGGAGCGGCGCCTCTGGTTCGCCCCGCTCCAGGGCGAGACCGCCGCCCGGCTGCGTGAGCGGCACCCCGGGATCCCCGCGGCGCTGGAGGGCGTGGCCTTCGTGGAGGAGGGGCGGCTCCACCTGCGCGGGCGGGCGCTGCTCCGCGCCGCCCGCCACCTCCCGGCGCCGTGGCGCTGGGCCGCGCCGCTGGCGCGCCTGCCCGCGTGGCTGCTCGACCCGCCCTACCGGCTGGTGGCGCGGGTGCGCCACCGGGTCTGGGGGCGCTTCGACGCCTGCCGGCTGCCCGACGCGCCGGACCCCGGCCGCCTGCTGCCCTGAGCTAGGAGGGGCGGGACTTCGCGCCCGTGGCGCGCGGCTGCTCGGGGCGGAAGTGGCGCGCGGTGAGGTACTGGCCCAGCGGCACGTCGTTCACGCCGATGTGGAACTTCACCCACTCCGGGACGCGGATGGTGAGCCAGTGGACCGCCAGGTCGGAGAGGCCCGCCTCCAGCTCCTTGCCGAGCTGCGCGTAGTCCTGGAGGAACAGGTCGTGCGCCGCCTTGTGGCGGGCCCGGTCCGGGTAGAGGGCCTCGGCCATGAAGCCCTCCTCGGAGGAGAAGTGGGTCACCAGCTCGTCGCCCAGGGCGGCGGCGCCGGCGCGCGCGGCGGCCAGGTCACCGTTCCGGGCCGCGGCCGTGGCGGCGTCCATGAGGTCGATCAGGCGGCGGTGGTGCCGGTCGATCTCCTCGAAGCCGACCGTCAGCTCGGGGGGGAGGCGCGTGCTCATCGATTCGGTTCTCCGCTGGCTCCGGTCCGGGGACGCGGCGAGGAGACCACGCGGCCCCGGCACCGGCAAGTCGGTTGATCGGGGTGTCAGCGGTCGCTTCCCGCGCGTCCACGCATGGTGAACGATCGAGGTGGGCGCGGGTGCGACATCCGCCCCGGTCAGCGCCGGCGCCCCGCCCGGATCGAGGCGTCGAGGATCTCCACGGGGTGGGCGGCCTCCACCGCGGCGCCCCGCTCGCGCAGCATCTTCTGGATGTGCAGCGTGCAGCCGGGATTGGCCGACACCACCACCGGCGCGCCGGTGGACAGGACCCGCTCCGCCTTGCGGCGCCCCAGCTCGTCCGCCGCCTCGGGCTGGACCAGGTTGTAGATGCCCGCCGAGCCGCAGCACTCCTCGGCGTTCGGGACCTCCACCAGGGAGAGGCCGGGGACGGCCTGGAGCAGCTCGCGCGGCTGGCGGGTGATCCCCTGGGCGTGGCCCAGGTGGCAGGAGGAGTGGTAGGCGACCTTGGCCGGGTAGGGGCCGCGCGGCGCCACCGCCGGGAGGGCGGCCAGGAACTCGTTCACGTCCTTCACCTTGCGAGAGAGGGCCCGGGCCCGCTCCGCCAGGGCCGGGTCGCCGGGGAAGAGCGGCGCCAGGTCCTTGAGGTGCGAGCCGCAGCCGGCGGCGTTGACGATCACCGCGTCCAGCTCCAGCCCCTCGAAGCGCTCGAGGAGGGCGTGCGCCAGCCGCGCCGACTCCTCGGGCCGGCCGGCGTGGGCGGAGAGGGCCCCGCAGCAGCCCTGGCCCTCCAGA
>JAJZTO010000365.1 GCA_021848865.1 Myxococcales bacterium | reverse complement strand
CGACAAGATGGCGCTGCAGCGGATCCGCGACGCCGCCGAGCGGGCCAAGATCGAGCTGTCGGCGGCCCCGTCCACCAGCATCTCGCTCCCCTTCCTGGTGGGGGGCGGCGACGGCCGGCCGGCGCTGCACCTGGAAAAGCAGCTCACCCGCGAGAAGCTGGAGGAGCTGACCGCCGAGCTGGTGGACCGCTGCATCCAGGTCGCCGAGAAGACGCTGCGCGACGCCGGGGTGCGCGCCCGGGACGTCGGCGAGGTCATCCTGGTCGGCGGCATGACGCGGATGCCGCGGGTGCAGCGGGCGGTGCGCGACTTCTTCGGGCGGGAGCCGTCGCGCGGGGTGCACCCGGAGGAGGTGGTCGCGCTGGGGGCCGCCATCCAGGCCCACGCGCTGGTCTCGCCCACCCAGGGGCAGGGCGAGGTGCTGCTCCTCGACGTCACCCCCCAGAACCTCGGGATCCTGGTGGTGGGCGGCTACTTCGACACCGTCATCCCCCGCAACACCACCGTCCCCACCAGCGCCACCCGCATCTTCACCACCGTGCAGGACAACCAGACGGCGGTGCGCATCGCGGTGCTGCAGGGGGAGAGCGAGCGGGCCACCGACAACGAGCTGCTGGGCGAGTTCGTGCTCGACGGCCTGCGGCCGGCGCGCCGCGGCGAGGTGGAGGTGGAGGTCCAGTTCGACATCAGCGCCGACGGAATCGTCGGGGTCTCGGCGCGCGACCTGCAGACCGGCCAGCGCCAGTCGATCACCGTCACCGCCACCAGCGGCCTGACCGAGGACGAGCTGAAGCACATCCTCGACGAGAACCTGGACGAGGCGCTGGAGCGCAAGCAGGCGGTGAGCGACTTCGAGCGGCGGCGCCAGGCCGCCGAGGCGGTGATGCAGGAGATCGAGGCGCTGGTCCCGGCGGTCTCGGAGGCGCTGGCCCGCAGCCGCTTCGGCAAGGACGCGGTCCAGAAGGCGGTGGGGGTCATCCAGCGGGTCCGCCAGGCCGTGGCCGCCCGCGACATCGCCGGCCTCCAGGCCAGCGAGGAGCAGCTCGACCGGACCCTGCAGCTCTTCAAGAGCCTGGCCTCCGGAGCCCGGCCTCCGGAGGAGCCGCGATGAGGCCGGCCACCCAGCTCATCGAGCAGGGCATCAAGGCCTACACCCGCGGCGTGCTGGACGAGGCGGAGCGCTGCTGGCGCGAGGCCCTGGCGCTCGAGCCCCTGAACGAGCGGGCCCGGTCGTACCTGGAATTGCTCGCCGGCGCCCGGACCGGGGCCGGCCCGCTCCCGGTCCCGCCGGAGCCGGTGGCCGTCGGCGCCGGACCGGTGGCGCTGCCCCTCCCGCGGCTGTCGGCCGAGGCCGCCGCCGCGCACGCGCCGGCGCTGGCCGACGGCGCCCCCTCCCGGCCCACGCCCATCACGCTGTCGGAGTACGCGCCCTCCCCCTGGGACCAGGGGCCGGAGGAGTCGGCCTCGATCGTCCTCGACGCCGAGGAGGGGATGGACCTCCACACCCTCGACGAGAAGTCGGATCTCCGCCCGCTGGTGCCGGAGCAGGTCGAGCCGCCGCCCGCGCCCGCCAAGCCGGCCTCGGACGTGGACGTCTGGATGCAGGGGGCCCGGGAGCTGCACGCGCTCGGCGACTTCTCCGGATCGCTGGAGATGATCGAGAAGATCCTCAAGGTGGATCCGTCCCACCCCGAGGCGCGGGAGTACCTGCAGCAGAACGAGGCCACGCTCATCGCCATGTACGAGTCGAAGCTGGGCTCGATGGGGCGCATCCCCCGGCTGGCCATCAAGCCGGAGGAGGTGCTGTGGCTGAACCTCGACCACCGCGCCGGCTTCCTGCTGGCCCAGATCGACGGCGCCGTGAACTTCGAGGACCTCTTCGCGCTCTCGGGCCTCCCCCGCCTCGACACCGCCCGCATCCTGGCGACGCTCCTGCACGAGGGCGTGATCAGCTCGTAGGGTCGGCGTCCAGCGGATCGTCGGTCGCCGCCGGGGCCGGGCCCCGCGCCTGGGTGGCGTACTGGGTGCGGACGTAGTCGATGAGCCGGTCGAGGTAGCTGGTGATGGGCGGGCAGAGGACGCCGCTCCCGGCCAGCAGCTCCAGCATGTTGCGCGGGTTGTAGACGGCGATCCGGTTCAGGAGCTGGATGGCGGCGCGCTGCGGGCGCGCCAGCTTCTCCAGCACCGGGAGGCCGAGCAGCGCCTCCACCGCCCGGTGGGGGATGGAGACCGGCGGGAGGACCTTGCCCGAGCGGGTGGCGATGAGCTCGTAGACGCGCCGCACCGAGAGCGGCGCCGGGTCCACCAGGTGGACGGTGCGCCCCACCGCCGCCGGCATCCGGGAGATGGCCAGCGCCGCCTCCACCACGAAGTCCACCGGGACCGCGTTCAGGGGAGCGATGCCCTTGCGGGGCAGCGGCAGCGGCACCGCCAGCGGCGAGGCCACCAGCAGGATGGCCAGCGGGTAGGGCCCCTGGAAGCGGTCGATCTCGCCGGTGCGGGAGTCCCCCACCACGATGCTGGGGCGGTAGATGGTGGCCGGGATCTCGCCTTGCGCCGCCCGCACCAGCCGCTCCGCCTGGTACTTCGACTGCTCGTAGGCGTTGCCGAAGCCCTGGCCCATCTCCAGCTCGTCCTCCAGGATCACGCCCTCGCGGTCGCCGGAGACGGCGGCGGTCGAGAAGTGGTGCAGCCGGGCCAGGCGGGTGCAGGCGCGGGCCAGCTCCAGCAGGTTGCGCGTCCCGTCCAGGTTCACCGAGCGGATGCGGCGCGACTCGGCCGAGAGGTCGTCCACCGCCGCCAGGTGCCAGATCTCGGTGGCCTGGCGGGTGACCTGCTTGAACTCGGGCCCCGAGAGCCCCAGGTGCATGCGGGTGACGTCCCCCTCCAGCACCCGCGCCTCGGCCCCGGCCAGGGAGGCCAGCTCCGCCTGGACCCTGGCGGCGCGGTCGGGCCGGACCAGCAGCGCCAGCCGCAGGCCGGGACGCTGCTCGGCCATCCGGCGCAGCAGCCGCCGCCCGATGAAGCCGGGCCACCCGGTGACGAAGACCAGCCCGTCGCTCGCCATGGCGAACTAGTACCGCCGGGGCGGGGCCGAGGGAAGCCTGCGGCCCGGCCCGGCGCGGAGATCGGCCAGCAGCGCCCGGGCCTTGGCGGGCAGCGCCCCCGGGTCGCCGTCGTTCGCCACCACGAAGTCGGCGCGCTCCGCCTTCTCGTCGAGGGGCAGCTGCGCCGCCAGCCGCGCCTCGGCCTCGGCGGCCGAGAGGCCGTCGCGGGCCCGCAGCCGCGCCAGCTGGGCCGCGCGGGGCGCCCAGACCACCACCACCGCCTCCACCGCGGCGTCGAGCCCCACCTCGAACAGCAGCGGCACGTCGTAGAAGGCGAGGGCGTGGCCGTCGGCC
>JAJZTO010000364.1 GCA_021848865.1 Myxococcales bacterium | reverse complement strand
CATGTGGGGCTCGGGGGCGGTCTCGCTGGGGCTCCTGGGCGCCGCCGGCTGGCAGGCGCTCGCCGCCCGCGGCCACGAGCGCGACGCCGACGCCATGCTCCGCCCCGACGGCTCGCTGCAGCCCGGCGTCGCTCCCGCGAGCTACGACGCGGCCCGGGCCTCGGCCGCGGACGCGCGCCGCGACGCCTGGGTGGCGCTGGCGGGCGCCGCGGTCTTCGCCGCCGCGGCCGGGACCCTGGGCTGGCTGTCGCTGGACGACGCCGGCGCGCCGGCCGTCCGGTTCTGACGCCTCGTGGCCGTGGCCTAGCGGATCGATCCATGCGTTTCGCCGTGGGGCGGGGTCACCAGGGCGGGGACGAGCCCCGCCCCTACAGGATGGAAACCCTGGATCCTGTTTCCGTAGGGCGGGGGCTTGTCCCCCGCCGCCGTGTGCCGACGCGACGGGCGTCGGGGTCCGCATGGCATCCTGGATCCCATGTCCGCGGCGGGCTTGTCCCCGCCCGAGGATCGATCCCCGGCCCTACGAACCGGGGCGACGCAAGCGATCACGGCCATCAGTCCGGCGCCACCTCGAACTCGCCGCGCGCCTTGGCGCGCACCACCTCCACCGAGCAGGGGGCGGAGCGCGCCACCCGGGCGCACCGCCCGGAGGGGTGTTCCTCGCGGCTACCGCTCGCCCCGGGCGGCCCGCGCGGCCAGGGCCACGGCCTCCCCGAGCCGCTCCGCCAGCGCCGGCCCGTAGTAGGTGCGCCCGGTCTCGCCCTTCCCGGCGGCCATGCGCTCCCGCGTCTCGACGTAGCCGGCGTAGGCGCCGGCCAGGGAGACGACCTCGGCGCCCGGCCCGGCTGCGGACCGCCAGCCGGCCGCCACCCGCGCGGTGGGCTCGGCCGTCGTCGCGAGCAGGGTGAGCGGCCCGAGCCGCAGCGCGACGACGCCGGCCTCGGCGGGCAGGGCCCCCTGGAAGAGCCACCCCGCGACCGGGCGCAGGAAGGCGGGGGCGGCGCCGGGCGAGGCCGGCGGCAGGAGCACCCGCGTCCGCGCCGCGCCGAAGGCGGGAGCGGCGTCGGGGGCGGAGAGGGGGACGGTCGCGAGCCGCGCCTCCACCGCCCCCGCGTACCCCTCGGGCGTGCCCGGGACGCCGGCCGGCACCCGGGTGGTCTGGTCGCCGAGCGCGCCCTCGAGGAAGAGCACCGGCTCCGGGCGGGAGCGCATCAGGGCGCCGGGCCAGTCCCCCGAGAGGAGCCGGTTGCGCATGCCCAGCATGGTGGGGTGCGAGCCGAGGGAGACCAGCCGGGCGACCGGCGTGCCGTCGGCGCGGGTGAGCCGGACGGAGACCAGGCGGCCGTCCACCTCCTGGCCATCGCGGTTCATGACCAGGTCGCTCGCGTCCCCCTCGCCGGCCTGCAGGCGCGCCGGCGCCAGCGCCGCCCGGGCCTCCGAGAGCGCACGCACCGCCGCCGCCTCCAGCGCCGCGAAGGCCTCCGGGCGGTACGGGGCGGTGGCGAGCCGGCCGCCCAGGAAGGAGTCCCAGTAGCCGCCGGGCCCGGCGTGGGTGTGGGTGGCGGCGACGATCACCTGGTCGAGCCCGAGCGCGCGCCCCTGCCGCTCCACCGCGCGGGCCAGCGCCGGGGGCACGAGCAGGATCTCCAGGGAGAGGATCCCGACGCTGCAGCCGGGCTCGCCCACGACCACGGCGCGCGCCGCCAGGGGGTCGCGCTGCCCCTCGGCGCCCCAGCGCAGCCGGGCGAAGCCGGCGATGGTGGGCGGCCCGGGCAGCCGGAGCGGCACCTCGGCGGCGCCGGCGGCGAGCGCGCCCCGGCCCTGGCAGGCGCCGTCGAGGCGCGGGGGGCCGCCCCGATCGTCGCTCCGGAGGAGCGCCGGCAGCGCGATCGCGGCGGCCAGGAGGGCCGCGAGAACCACGCCGATGGCCGAGAGCTTTTTCACGTCCGGGTCGTTATACTGCGCGCCGTCATGGGTTACGACGCGGTCTGGGACAAGCGCAAGGAGGAGTGCGGGGTCTTCGGCATCTGGGCGCTCGGCCAGAGCGAGGAGGCCGCGAACTTCACCTACCTCGGGCTGCACGCGCTCCAGCACCGCGGCCAGGAGTCGGCCGGGCTGGTCTCGACCGACGGCCAGGCCCTGCACGTCCACCGCGGCATGGGGCTGGTGGCCGACATCTTCACCGCCGACGCGCTCGCGAAGCTCCCCGGCGGCGCCGCCATCGGCCACGTCCGCTACTCCACCGCCGGCCACTCCAGCCTGAAGAACGCCCAGCCCATCGCCATCCAGTACGCGGGCGGCGCGGTGGCCGTCGCCCACAACGGCAACCTGGTGAACGCCGGGGCGCTGCGCGACGACCTGGAGCGCCAGGGCTCGATCTTCCAGACCACCTCCGACACCGAGGTGATGCTGCACCTGATGGCCCGGGCGCGGACCGGCCACCGCGCCGGCACCACCGAGCACCTGGTGGCGGCGGTGCGCGAGGCGCTGGTCCAGGTCGCCGGCGCCTACTCGGTGCTCTTCCTCTCGGAGCGGGCCCTGCTCGGGGCCCGCGACCCCATGGGCTTCCGCCCGCTGGTGCTGGGCCGGATGAAGGGCAGCTACGTGCTCGCCAGCGAGACCACCGCGCTCGACCTCATCGAGGCCGAGTTCATCCGCGAGGTGGAGCCGGGCGAGATCGTGATCATCGACGGCGACGGGCTGCGGTCGGAGCGCATCGACCCGGCGGCGCCCCGCCCGGCGCGGCTGGGGCGCTGCGTCTTCGAGCACATCTACTTCGCCCGGCCCGACTCGGTGCTCTTCGGCCGCTCGGTCTACGAGGTGCGGCAGGACTTCGGCCGGCAGCTCGCCAAGGACCACCCGGTGGCGGCCGACGTGGTCATCCCGGTGCCCGACTCGGGCGTGCCGGCGGCCATCGGCTACGCCCACCACGGCGGCGTGCCCTTCGCCATGGGGCTGGTCCGCAGCCACTACGTGGGGCGCACCTTCATCGAGCCGCAGCAGTCCATCCGCCACTTCGGCGTGAAGCTGAAGCTGAACGCGGTGGGGCCGGCCCTCAAGGGCAAGCGGGTGGTGGTGGTGGACGACTCCATCGTCCGCGGCACCACAAGCCGCAAGATCGTCAAGATGGTCCGGGCCGCCGGCGCCGCCGAGGTGCACCTGCGCATCAGCTCGCCGCCGACCGCCTGGCCCTGCTACTACGGCATCGACACCCCCACCCGGCAGGAGCTCATCGCCTCGAGCCACTCCATCGAGGAGATCGCCCGCTACGTCACCGCCGACAGCCTCGGCTACCTGACGCTGGACGGCCTCTACACGGCGCTGGGGGAGGCGCGCACCGGCTTCTGCGACGCCTGCTTCTCGGGCGAGTACCTGGTGGAGTTCTCGCGCAACCCGGGGCG
>JAJZTO010000363.1 GCA_021848865.1 Myxococcales bacterium | reverse complement strand
GATCCTTGGCGGCACCGCGGCCGGTGGCGGCCCGGGCCGCCGCCGTCGACGCCCGCCGCGCCCTGCTCGAGGCCACCGAGGCCCGGCTGGCCGCGGCGCGCGACCGGCTGGAGATCGCCGAGAAGGGGCTCGAGGCGCGCGCCGCGCGGCTGGAGATCACCCGGCGCCGGCTCGCGGTCCGGGAGGAGCGGCTCGCCGCCGTCCAGAAGCGGGCCGCCGGCCGCCAGGGCCTGCCGCCGGTCCCGGCGGCCCCGGTTCCGGCGCCGGCCCCCGGGGCCTCGGCGGACATGCTGGCGGCCACTGTGGTGCTCCTCCCTTCCGCCGACCAGCCGCTCGCCGCCAAGGATCGCGACGCCATCGCCGAGATGGCCCGGCTCGCCGCACGGGAGAAGGTGGAGCTGCTGGTCTGGGCCCGGGCCCAGAACCCCGGCCTGATGGAGACGGCGGCGCGGCGCGCCGAGGAGATCAAGGGCGTCGCGGCGGCGTCCGGCCTGGCCCCGAGCCGGATCGGCACCCGGGTCACCCTGCGCCCGTCGACCGAGGGGGTCGACGTCGTGGTCTCGCCGGTGCAGGCGCCCGCCCCGCCGGCCGGAGGAGCCCGATGACCCGCAGGCTCGACCTCGGGCTCCTGGCCCTCGCCCTGCTCCTGGCCGCGCCCCCCACGGCCCGGGCGGGCGGCTACGGCTTCTCCGGCTCCCTCGACACCGGCTACACCCACAACGACGTCTCCGCCGGCGGCGTGACCACCAACGTCCCGGGCTGGGACTTCGGCGGGCAGCTCTCCCTGAGCGCCGTGCCCCTCCGGCCCGACCTGCTGCAGGCCCTCGCCTCGGTGAGCTACCGGATGGTGGAGTCGTCGCTGCCCGACGTCCGGAACCGCACCGGCTACCTGCAGTACGGCGCCAGTCTCGCGGTCCTCCAGAACCTGCCCCTCGCCCTCACCGGCTTCGCCTCCCGGGCCCGGACCGACTTCAACTCCTCGGCGGCCACCACGATGACCGGGGCCTCCATGGTCACCTCCGAGGGAGCCACCGCCTACCTCCACGTGGCGCAGGCCCCGTCCCTCCGCGCCTCCCTGGTGCGCTCCGAGTTCGACAACACCGGGATCGGCGGGCTGCGCACCACCGGCCGCTCCACGGTGCTCAGCACCGCCGCCGCCCACCAGCTCGAGAACCACTCCTACGAGGCCAGCTACGACACCTCCTGGAACTCGGGGAGCTACGGCGACACCAACTACCGGACCCACCGGGTCGGCTTCCACGGGGCGAGCAAGGTCACCGACGCCCTCGAGGTCCGCGTCAACGAGCAGTACTACCTCCGCAACCCCACCCAGGACGCCGCGAACAGCCCGCGCTTCGACGACAACGTCTTCGGCGCCGACGCCTCCTGGCGCCCGGCCCCCAGGGTCGTCAGCTCGCTGGGCTACGGCTACCATCACCTCGTCGCCGACTTCCGGGGGCTGGGCGAGAACCGCGAGTCCACGAACCAGTCGCTGCGCGCCGCCGCCGACTGGGCCGCGACGCCCGCGCTCTCCTGGACCGGATCGCTGAGCGGCGGCGTCAACGAGGACCGGCTCGGCGCGACCACGCTCCGCTCGACGGGCGAGACGGTGGGGGGCGGCGTGCGCTGGATGCGGAGCTCGGGCGCCAACACCTGGCAGGCGAACGGCTCCGGCTCCGTGGGCGCCACGCAGGCGGATGGCCAGGACCTCCTCGCCTGGGGCGCGGGCCTGGGTGGCGGCTGGAACGCCTTCGTCGGCTCCTGGAGCACCAGCCTCTCGGCCAGCTCCGGGTACGACTCCAACGTGCTGGGGCAGACCGGGTGGAGCCTGCGGAACCAGCTCAACGCCTCGGCCGGCACCCGGACGCTCGGCGGCGTGGCGGTGCGGACGCAGCTGCAGGCCACCGACCTCCGGCAGCACGGCCAGCTGCTCGGGAAGCTGACCAACCAGACGCTCCAGGCGCTGGCCGGGGTCGGCTACCGCGCCCAGAACCTGACGCTCACCGCCGGCCTGACCAACGGCGCCGCCCAGGGGCTCGCCAGCCCGACCGGCTCCCAGCTCCTGCCGACCAGCAGCAACACCCTCTCGCGCTACCTCGCCCTGACGGCGGAGAGCGGGCTGGCCCGCGGCCTGGTCCTGACCGGCTTCGCCCGCTACGCCTCGGTGACCGCCCCCGACCGGCCCGACACCTGGGAGGCGGCCTTCAACCTGCGCCTCGCCTATCGCATCGGCCTCTTCGACCTCTCGCTGGAGGACCGGCACTCCATCGGCGCGCAGGGCGGACCGCGCGTGGCCACCAACGTCTTCATGGCCCGCATCTCCCGGTCCTTCGGCGCGAGCTTCTGACCCGTGCGAACCGCCGCCGCCATCCCCGCCCTGCTGCTCGCCGCGATGGCCGGGGCCTGCGCGCACGCTCCCGCGCCGTCGGCGGGGCCGGCCGCCCCGGCTCCCGCCTGGCCCGCCCCGCCGGCCCCGGCGCGCGTCCGCTGGGTGGCCTCCATCCCGCCGCCGGGGGCGCCGGCCACGACGCGCTCCTGGTGGCGCCGCGCCGCCGACGCCGTCCTCGGCGTCGAGGAGGCGCCGGCGGCCGAGAGCCCGCTCTCCCGCCCCTTCGGCGTCGCCGTGGACGGGCCCGAGCTGGTGGTCGCCGACCCGGACGGCGGCCAGGTGCTGGCGATCGACCGGCGCACCGGCGAACCGCGGGCCCTGGAGTGCCCCGGCCGTCCCTGGATCGCGCCGATGGCCGTGGCCGTCGCACCCGACCGGACCCGCTACGTCGCCGACGCCGCCGGCGTGCTGGCCCGCCTGCCGGCCGGCGGCGCCTGCACCCTGATCGGCGCGGGGCGCCTCACCCGGCCCACCGGCGTCGCCTGGCAGGGCGGGCGGGTCTGGGCGGTCGATCCGCCGGCCCATCAGCTCGTGGCCTTCACCCCGGACGGCCAGGAGGTGCTGCGCGTCGGCGGGCTCGGCGACGGGCCGGCGGAGCTGCACTTCCCCACCGCCGTGGCCGCGGCCGCCGACGGGTCGCTCCTGGTCGTGGACGCGCTGAACTTCCGCGTCTCCCGCTTCGCCGCCGACGGCGCTCCCCTGGGCCGCTTCGGGCGGGCCGGCGAGGAGGAGAGCGCCTTCGGCCGGCCCAAGGCAGTGGCCGCCGAGCCCGGCGGCGCGATCCTGGTGACCGACGCGCTCTCCGACCAGGTGAAGCTCTTCACCGCCACGGGCCGCTTCGAGCTGGCCTTCGGGGGCTCGGGCTCGGGCCCCGGGCAACTGCTCTTCCCGGCGGGGATCGCCGTCTCCGGGCGGCAGGTCTACGTCTGCGACTCGCTGAACCGGCGCGTCGCCGTCTTCGAGCTGGAGGCAAAGGCATGACGCGATCGGCGCTGGCCATCCTGCTGCTGGCGTT
>JAJZTO010000362.1 GCA_021848865.1 Myxococcales bacterium | reverse complement strand
CGCCGGGCCTGGCGCGCCCGCGCCCCCTGGCCAGCGCCCGCCCGATCTCCTCGTCGATCTGGCGGGCGGCCACGTCGGCCATGGCCCGCGCGATCTGCGCGGACACGCGCTTCATCACCTTCTCCATGGCGTTGCGGATGACGTCGTCGATCGAGGCGGCGGCGGTGCGGGCCATGCGTTCTCCGGATGATTGATTGAAACGGGATTGATACCGAAAGTGCGAATTGGCGTTTCGATGTTCCAGACGTATACCCGGGATTCCCCCGTGGCGCAAAAGCATTGCACCTGTGCTAGTGTCGCTCCCCCGAAGGCGCGGCCCTCTGGCGGAACTGGCAGACGCGCTCGACTCAAAATCGAGTGGGGCGACCCCCCATCCCGGTTCGATTCCGGGGAGGGCCAATACCGCCCGGCCGCCGCCGGGCCATTTCGCTTGCCGCCACGCCGGCCGGCCGTGTATCGGTACCGCCCCACCCCGGGAGCACGCATGATCAACCTCCTCCTGAGCCTCGCCGCAGGGCTCGCCGTCGGCCTCGCCGTCCGCCTCGGCACCAGCTTCGGCTGGGCGGGCGCGGTGGTGCCCGCCTCCATCGCCGCCACCGCCGCCTACCTCCTGCTGGCCCGCCGCAGCTGGAAGCAGCTGGAGGCGCTCTTCGGCGAGACCCAGCGGGAGCTGCAGGCGCAGAAGTTCGACCGCGCCATCCAGGCCCTGGAGCGCGGCTTCGCCCTGGCCCCGTGGCAGTTCCTGGTGGCCTCGCAGCTCCACGCCCAGCTCGGCGTGCTGCACTACGTCCGCAAGGACTTCGACGAGGCCCTGCCGCATCTGGAGAAGAGCTTCTCCCGCCACTGGGTGGCGCGCGCCATGCTCGGCGCCCAGCGCTGGCGGCAGCGCGACCTGCCCGGGATGCGGAAGGTCCTCGACGAGGCGGTGAAGTCCAACAAGAAGGAAGGGCTGGTCTGGGCCACCTACGCCTGGCTCCTCGACAAGGAGGGGCAGCACGAGGAGGCGGTGACCATGCTGGGGCGCGGCGCCACCGCCAACCCCACCGACGAGAAGCTGAAGAGCGCCCTGGCGGCGCTGCAGAACGACAAGCGGCTCAAGCTGGGCAAGCTCTACGGCGAGCAGTGGTACCAGTTCCACCTCGAGGCGCCGCCGCCGCAGGCCTTCGGCGGCGGGCTGCCCCGCGGGGCGCGGCGCGCCATCTACGGCCGCCGCTAGCGCTCCCGACGGCCCCGGACCGGGGCCGCGCTAGACGCTTCAGGTGCCGCCGAAGCCGACGGTGACCTCCCCCTCCTCGCGGATCAGGGGAACGCGCCGCTCGCCGCCGGAGAGCCCGAGGAAGCGCTCCAGGGCGGCCGCGTCCTTCTTCACGTTGAAGTAGTCGACCCGATAGCCACGCTTGCCGAAGTCCACACGGGCGGCGTTGGTGTAGCTTCAGGTGTCCTTGCCGTAGATCTCGACGACGCGTCCGGGCATCGGGAACCTCCAGGGAGAGTATAGGCGGCGGCCGGGGCGCAGCGCGAGCCACGCCCCCGGCCCGTTCAGGCCTCGGGGTCCTCGATCCGCTCGGCGCGGTCGCGGGCCCGCTCGGCGTAGCGGTGCAGCTTGTTGTAGAGCGTCTTCTCGCTGATCCCCAGCAGCTCGGCGGTGCGCGCCTTGTTCCCGCCGTTCCGCCGCAGCGAGGCGAGGAGGTACTCCTTCTCCACCTCCCGCAGCGGCACCCCCAGCGGCAGCCGGATCCCGGCCTCGCCGCTCACCGCCACCGACGGCCGCATGTCCGGGGGGAGGTGCTCCTCGCCGATGAGGTCGCCGTCCGCCAGGATCATCCCGCGCTCCACGGTGTTGCGCAGCTCGCGGATGTTGCCGGGCCAGGCGTAGCCCTGCAGCACCTCCAGGGCCGCCGGGGTGACGCCCCGGACGTGCTTGCCGGTCTCGCCGGCGAACTTCTCGATGAAGTGCTGGACCAGCAGGGGGACGTCCTCCCGGCGCTCCCGCAGCGGCGGCAGCGGGATGGTGAAGACGTGGAGCCGGAAGTACAGGTCCTCGCGGAAGCGGCCGGTCCGGATCTGCTCCTTCAGGTCGCGGTTGGTGGCGCACAGCACCCGCACGTCCACGTCCACCTCGGCCTTGCCGCCCAGCCGCCGCAGGCGCCGCTCCTCCAGCACCCGCAGGAACTTGCCCTGCATCTCCAGCGGCAGCTCGCCGATCTCGTCGAGGAAGAGGGTGCCGCGGTGGGCCATCTCGAAGTTGCCCGGCCGGCGCTGGTCGGCGCCGGTGAAGGCGCCGCGCTCGTAGCCGAAGAGCTCCGACTCGATGAGGGTGGCCGGGATGGCCGAGCAGTTCAGGGCCACGAAGGCCCGGTCCTTGCGCGGCGACAGGGCGTGGATGGCGCGGGCCACCACCTCCTTCCCGGTGCCGCTCTCGCCGGTGATGACCACGCTGGCGTTGGCCGGGGCCACCCGGCGGGCCAGCTCGGCCACCTGCTGCATGGCCGCTCCCTGGCCGATGAGCTCGGTCCCCGGCCCCAGCGCGGCGAGGCGGCGGCGCAGCAGCTGCACCTCGCGCAGCGTCTCCTGCTTCTCCAGGGCGCGCTCCAGCACCACCCGCAGGCGCGCCGGATCGAGCGGCTTCTCGATGAAGTCCCAGGCCCCTTCCTTGATGGCCTGGACCGCGGTCTGGACCGTCCCGCGCCCGGTGAGGAGCAGCACCGGGACGTCGGGCAGCTCGGCCCGCAGCGCCCGGAGCAGCCAGAGCCCGTCCATGTTGGGCATCACCAGGTCGGTGAGCAGCAGGTCGGGGTGCCACTCGATGGCCCGGCGCAGCGCCTCGGTCCCGTCGGAGGCGGTGAGGACGTCGTAGCCCCAGCGCTGCGCCAGCTCCGCCAGGGCGTCGCGCCCGTCGGCCTCGTCGTCCACGATCAGCAGCCGGTACCTCACCGCGCCTCCGCCGGGAGCCACAGCACCGTCCGGGCCGTGCCGCTCCCCTCCGACTCCTCCAGCCCGCCACCCAGCTCCCGCGCCGCCTCCTCCGCCGCCGCCGCGATCCAGGGCAGGACGCCGGGCCGCGGCGGCCGCCCGTGCTCGATCGACAGCCCCACGTCGGTGCCCCGCCGCTCCGCCGCGAGCCGCAGGCCCCCTGCCGTGATCAGGAGCCCAACCCATCCCGCCCGATCGGTACGCACCACGGGTATGCCCGCACTCTCCAGCAGGCCCAGCGTCTCGGGAGCCGGATGGCCGAAGGAGTTACCCACCCCGGCCGACACACAGGCCAGCCGGGGACCGGCCAACTGCCGGAGGAGTCTCGCCGTCACTGCTCCCCGGCTGCCGTGATGGGGCACGACCAACGCATCCACCGGTGGAAGCCGATAGCCCTCCAGCGTCGGGGCCTCGGCGTCCCCCGGCAGGAGTAT
>JAJZTO010000015.1 GCA_021848865.1 Myxococcales bacterium | reverse complement strand
ACCAGGATCTCCTCCCGGTCGGCCGGGGCCTCGGCCACCACCACGCCGAAGGGATCGCAGAGGAAGGAGCCGCCCCAGAACTCCAGCCCCGGCTCGCCCGGCGCCGGCCGCTCGTGGCCGACGCGGTTCACCGCCGCCACGTAGACGCCGTTGGCGATGGCGTGGCCGCGCTGCACCGTGCGCCAGGCGTCGCGCTGCGCGGCGCCGTGGGTGGCCTTCTCGGCCGGGTGCCAGCCGATGGCGGTGGGGTAGAAGAGCACCGACGCGCCCCGGAGCGCGGTGAGCCGCGCGGCCTCCGGGTACCACTGGTCCCAGCAGATGAGCGTGCCGATGCGCCCGGGCCGGACGTCGAAGGCCCGGAAGCCCAGGTCCCCCGGCGCGAAGTAGAACTTCTCGTAGAAGGCCGGGTCGTCCGGGACGTGCATCTTGCGGTAGAGGCCGGCGGTCCGGCCGTCGGCGTCCAGGATCGCCGCGCTGTTGTGGTAGAGCCCGGGCGCGCGGCGCTCGAAGACCGGCACCACCACCGCCACGCCCCGCTCCCGCGCCACCGCCGCCAGCCGCTCGGTGGAGGGGCCGGGGATGGGCTCGGCCAGGTCGAAGAGCGCCGCGTCCTCCCGCTGGCAGAAGTAGGGGGTGCGGAACAGCTCGGGCAGGCACACCACCTCGGCGCCCCGCGACGCCGCCTCGGCGACGAGGGCCGCCGCCTTGTCCAGGTTGGCCTGCGGGTCGGCCGACATGGCCATCTGGACCAGGCCGGCGCGGAAGCGCTTCGCCATGCGTGCCCCTCCCCGGAAGGGCGGACCCGGGAACGCGCGGGCCCGCCCGGCCACCGAAGCCTACTTCACCGGGTGCCCCTCGGCGTCGAGGAGCACCGGCTTGCCCATTCCGAGCGCCGCGAGCCCGGCCTCCACCTTGGCGCGGTCGCCCACCACCACCCAGGTGAGGCGGGTGGGGTCGAGGAAGCCGGCCGCCGCGTTGACCTGCGCCAGGGTGAGCCCCTTCACCCGGGCCGGGTAGTCGTCGAAGTACCGGTCGGGGAAGCCGAAGCGGACGATCTCGCCGATGGAGGCGGCCACCGCGCCGGAGGTCTCCCACCGGCCGGGGAGGGTCACGGTGCGCTGGGTCTTGGCCCGGTCCAGCTCGGCGGCGGTGATGGGCTGGTCGCCGCGGATGGCCCGCAGGTCGCCCCGGAAGGCGGCCAGGGCGTCGGCGGTCCTGTCGGTCTGGACCGGGGCGGTGCCCAGGAAGGGGCGCGGGCCGCGGGCGTCCACCAGCATGGTGTAGGCGCCGTAGGACCAGTGCTTCGCCTCGCGCAGGTCCATGTTCACGCGGGAGCTGAACTGGCCGCCGAGGACGGTGTTCACCATCCCCTGGGCGATCTCCTCGGGGTTGGCCCGCGGCGGCGCCGTCTCGCCGACCAGGATCACCGACTGCTGCGCCCCCGGCCGATCCACCAGGAAGAGCCGCTCCCCCGGCGCCGGCGGCACCGGCGCCACGTTCTTCACCGGCGCCGGCCCCGGCTTCCAGCCGGCGAAGAGCTTCTCCAGCTTGGGCAGGATCTCGGCGGCGGTGGTGTCGCCCACCACCACCAGGGTGGCGTTGCCGGGCTTGAACCAGGCGTCGTGCCACCGGGCGACGTCCTGGCGGGTGAGCTTCTCCACGCCGGCCGTGGTCCCGGAGCCGGTGAGCGGACCGGCGTAGGCGTGGCCGGCGCCGTAGAGCAGCCCGGGCATGATGCGGTAGCCGAGCGCGACCGGCTCGGTGCGCTCGCGCTCGATGCCGGCCAGCTGCAGCTTCTTGCGCCGCTGGAAGTCGGCCTCGGGGAAGGAGGGGTGCAGCACCACGTCGGCGAAGAGCGCCAGCGAGGCGTCGAGGTGGGCGCGCAGCGCCGAGAGCGACACCGCGGTCACGTCCAGGTTGGAGCCGGCGCCGAGCTCGGCGCCGAGCCGCTGCAGCTCGTCGCTGATCTGCAGCGCGTTGCGGGTGCGGGTGCCCTGGGTGAGCATGTCGCCGCCGAGCCGGGCGGTGCCCGGGAGGCCGAGCGAGTCGGAGGCGTAGCCGGCGTCCACCAGCAGGTTGAAGCCCACCACCGGCACCGCGTGCCGCTCCGCCACCACGACCTTCAGGCCGTTGGCGAGGGTGTGGCGGGTGAAGGCCGGGAAGCGGGGCGAGGGCGGCTCGCCCGGGGCCGGGAAGGTCGAGCGGTCGGCGCCGGTGGCCGCCGCCTTCTCCTCCGGGAAGGGGAGGACCTGGAGCGCCAGCGCCCCGTCGGAGAGCCAGGCCCGGGCGGTGGCGGCGACGCGGGCCGGGGTGGCGTCGACGTAGTTGCGCAGGTCGTCCTTGTAGGCGTCGGGGCGGCCGCCGTAGACCATGCTCGAGGCCAGCACGTCCGACTTGCCGCCGAAGCCGCCGATGCGCTCCAGGCCGCGCACGAACCCGGAGAGGAAGTTGGTGCGGGCCCGCTGCAGCTCCGCCTCGGTGGGGCCGTGGGCCAGGAAGCGGGACAGCTCCTCGTCCACCGCCTTCTCGACCGCCTTCAGGTCGCCGCCGGGCCTGGCGGTGACCATGATCCAGAACTGGCTGCCGATCTCCCGGGTGGCCTCGAAGGCCGCCACGTCGGTGGCGATCTGGTCGTCGTAGACCAGCCGCTTGTAGAGGCGCGAGCTCTTCCCGGCGGCGAGCACCTGCGAGGCGAGGTCCAGGTCGGTGTCGGCGCGGGTGCCGCGCTGCGGCGTGTTCCAGACCAGGTAGAGCCGGGCCTGGGCCACCCGGTCCTGCATGACCGCGCGCTGCGTGCCGGTCCGCTTCGCCGGCCAGGCGTCGAAGCGGGTCAGCGGCGGGCCGGGCGGGATGTCGCCGAACCAGTGCTCCACCTTGGCCTTCACCTCGTCGGCCTTCACGTCCCCGGCCACCACCAGCACCGCGTTGTTCGGGCCGTAGGAGGTCTTGAACCACTCCCGCACGTCGTCGAGCGAGGCGGCGTCCAGGTCCTTCATCGACCCGATGGTGGTCCAGGAGTAGGGGTGGCCGGCCGGGTAGGTGGCGTGGGCCACGAACTGGTTCACCTTGCCGTAGGGCTGGTTCTCCCCCTGCCGCTTCTCGTTCTGGACCACGCCCCGCTGCTGGTCGAGCTTGGCCTGGTCGATGGCGCCGAGCAGGTGGCCCATCCGGTCCGACTCCATGAAGAGGACCGAGTCGAGCGCCGTCACCGGCACGTTCTCGAAGTAGTCGGTGCGGTCGGCGTTGGTGGTGCCGTTCCGGTCGGTGGCGCCGAGCTTGTCGAGGTCGGAGAGGTAGTCCTCGTGCCGGTTCTCCGACTTGCCGAACATCAGGTGCTCGAAGAGGTGGGCGAAGCCGGTCTTGCCCGGCCGCTCGTTCTTCGACCCGACGTGGTACCAGACGTTCACGGCGACGATGGGCGCCTTGTGGTCCTCGTGGACCACCAGGGTGAGGCCGTTGCCCAGCACGAAGGTCTTGAAGGGGATGTCCGGGATCGCCGGGCCGGACGCGGGCGGGGCGGCGAGCGAGAGGGCCAGCGCGGCGGCGAGGGGGGACGTGATCATGCGTTCTCCTCCGGTTCGGGGGCGCATCCTAACGGGAAATCCGGCGGCCCGCCGCAATCCCAACCGGCGGAAGCGCCGTCCCGTTCCCGGGCGCCGGCCACGCCGCGCTGGCCAGCGGCCGCGCGCCGTCGTATAGCCTCGGCCGGCATGCTCCCCGAGCGCGTCGAGGTCCTGGTGGTCGGTGGCGGCATCGTCGGCCTGGCGGTGGCCCGCGAGCTCTCGGCGCGGGGGCGCGGCGTCCTGGTGATCGAGCGGGAGCCGGAGCTGGGCCGCCACGCCTCCGGGCGGAACAGCGGCGTGCTCCACGCCGGCATCTACTACGCCCCGGAGAGCGCCAAGGCCCGCACCTGCCTGGCCGGCAACCGGCTCATGAAGGCCTTCTGCCGGGAGCAGGGGCTCTCGCTGCGCGAGTCGGGCAAGGTGATCGTGGCCCGGGCGCCCTCCGAGCTGCCGGTGCTGGAGGAGCTGTTCCGGCGGGCGGCGCGGAACGGGGCCCGGGTGGAGTGGCTCGACGAGAAGCAGCTCGCCGACGTCGAGCCGCGGGCCCGCACCGTGGAGAAGGCCATCTTCTCCCGCGACACCGCGGTGGTGGACCCGAAGGAGGTCCTCGAGGCGCTGCGCCGGGAGCTCGCGGCGCGGGGCGTCCCGGTGGTGACCGGCTGCGCCTTCCTGGGGCGCGAGGGGCCGGGGGCGGTCCGGACCAGCGCCGGCACCGTGCGGTTCTCCCGGCTGGTGAACGCAGCCGGCGCCTGGTGCGACCGGGTGGCCCGGGCCTGGGGGCTGGCCGAGCACTACCGGCTCATCCCCTTCAAGGGCATCTACCGCAAGCTCCGGCCCGGTGCCGACTTCGACGTGCGCGGCAACGTCTACCCGGTCCCGGACATCCGCAACCCCTTCCTGGGCGTGCACTTCACCCGCAGCGCCCACGGCGACCTCTACGTGGGCCCCACCGCCATCCCGGCGCTGGGCCGCGCCAACTACGGCCTGCTCGCCGGCGCCGAGCGGGAGGCGGCGGGGCTGCTGCTCGCCGACGCCCGGCTCTTCCTCTCGAACGCGAAGTTCCGCGCCGTGGCCCTGAGCGAGCCCCGCAAGTACCTGGCCGCCTTCTTCCACCGCGACGCCGCCCGGCTGGTGAAGGGGTACGACCCGGCGCTCTTCCCGGCGGCCGACAAGGTGGGGATCCGGCCGCAGCTGGTGGACTGGCGCACCAAGGAGCTGGTGATGGACTTCCTGGTGGAGGCGCGGGACGAGACCGTCCACGTGCTGAACCCGGTGTCGCCGGCCTTCACCGCCTCGATGGAGCTGGCGCGGGTTCTCGCGGACGATCACTTTCGCTGAAGGCGGCGGCCCGGCGTTGTACAGTCCCCGCATGGCGAAGCGCTTTCGCGCCGCGGTGATCGGCGGCTCGGGCTACGGCGGCGCCGAGCTAATCCGCCGGCTGCTGCTCCACCCCGAGGTGGAGCTGGTGCGGGTGTCGTCGGTGGACCACGTGGGCGAGCCGCTCGCCGCCGCCATCCCCAGCCTGGAGGGCGCCACCGACCTCCGCTTCGAGGAGCTGCCCCCGGCCCGGGCCGCCGAGGGCGTGGACGCGGTCCTCCTCGGCCTGCCCCACCGGGTGGCGGCCCACCAGGTGCCGGAGATCCTGGCCCTCCCCCGGCCGCCGCTGGTGGTGGACATGAGCGGCGACTTCCGCCTGACCGACGCCGCCGCCTACCGGCGCCACTACGGCGCCGTCCACCCGCACCCGGAGCTGCTCGGCACCTTCGTCTACGGCCTGCCGGAGCTGAACCGGGAGCGCATCCGCGCCAGCCGCCGGGTGGCCTCGCCCGGCTGCTTCGCCACCTGCATCGAGCTGTCGCTCCTGCCGCTGGCGCGGGCCGGGCTGCTCGAAGGGCCCATCCACGTCCAGGGCATCACCGGCTCCTCCGGCGCCGGGGTTTCCCCCTCCGCCGGGACCCACCACCCGGTGCGGGCCGGGAACCTGCGCGCCTACAAGCCGCTCGAGCACCAGCACCTGCCGGAGATCGCCGAGGCGCTCGCCGCCGCCGGGGCCCGCGAGCCGGCCCTGCGCTTCGTGCCGGTGTCGGCGCCGCTCGGCCGCGGGATCCTCGCCACCGCGTTCGTCGAGCTGCCGGAGGAGTGGACCGGGGAGCGGCTCCTCGCGCTCTACCGCGAGGCCTACGCCGCCGAGCCCTTCGTGCGGGTGCCCCGGACCCGGCTGCCCGAGGTGGCGGCGGTCTCCGGCTCCAACTTCGCCGAGGTGGGGCTGGCGGCGGGGCCGGCCCTCGGCGGCCGGCGCACCGTCGCGCTCCTGGGCGCCCTCGACAACCTGGTGAAGGGCGGCGCCGGCCAGGCGATCCAGAACCTGAACCTCGCCCTGGGGCTCCCCGAGCGGCTCTCGCTCGAGGACCGGGGCCCGTGGCCGCCATGAAGACACTGGTCGTGAAGCTGGGCGGGGAGGTGGTCGGCTCGCCGGAGCTGGACGCCGTCGCCCGCGACGTCAAGGCGCTGGTGGAGGAGGGGCACCGGGTCACCCTGGTGCACGGGGGCGGGCCGCAGGCCACCGCGCTCCAGGGGCGGCTCGGGCTGGAGACGCGGATGGTGGCCGGGAAGCGCTTCACCGACGAGGCCACGCTGGAGGTGATGAAGGCGGTGGTGGCCGGCCAGGTGAACGTGGACCTGTGCGCCGCGCTGCTGCGCAACGGCGTGCTGGGCGTGGGGCTGCACGGCGCCAGCGGCCTCTCCATCCAGGCGGTGCGGCGGCCGCCGCGGGTGATGACCGGCGCCGGCCCCGACCCGGTGGACCTGGGGCTGGTCGGCGACGTCACCGGCTTCAACCTCGGGCTGCTCGGCGACCTCCAGGAGCGCGGCTACGTCCCGGTGCTGGCCTGCCTGGGCGTCTCCCGCGAGGGGCAGCCGCTCAACATCAACGGCGACACCGTCGCCAGCCAGCTCGCCGGGGCCCTCAAGGCCGACGCCCTGGTGCTCGTCACCTCGACGCCGGGCGTGCTGCGCGACCTGAAGGACCCCAAGAGCCGCATCGGGCGGATGCGCGAGGCGGAGTTCCGCGAGGGCGTCCGCAGCGGCGCCATCTCCGGCGGCATGATCCCCAAGCTGGAGGAGTCCTTCCAGGTGCTGGCCGGCGGGGCCCGCTCGGTGGTGATCGTGGGCAAGCTCGGCGAGGGCGACCTGCGCCGCGCCGTGCTCGACCCGGGGAGCGTGGGGACGGTGCTGGAGGGGTAGCGGGCGACGGGCGATCGCCTCGACCCGGACCAGTCGGGCGAGGCTCGCCGTGCGTGCAGGGCAAGTTGAACCCGCTCATCGTGTCACTCTTGAAACCGATCGCATTTACGTACGGTACGACCCGGCGGGAACCGCGACTCCGTCTTCGTCACCCGAGCGCTCGTTCCGGCACTCCAGCCAGGCGACATCGTCATCCTCGGCAACGTCGAGGCGCACGAACCACCGGAAATCCTCCAGCACATCCGGAAGGCTGGGGCCTCGATCATCTTCCTGCCGCCGCACTCGCCGGACCTGAATCCCATCGGGCTCTGCTGGTCGAAGCGCGAGAGTTCCTCGAGGGCATCGGTGCACGGACCGCCGACGCGCTCGATGCCGCCGTCGCCCAGGCCGCGATGCTCATCACCCCGGACGACGCCGAGGCCTGGTTCACGCACTGCGGCTTCCCGACTCGACCCGAGTGACCAGCGCCATCAGGGCGGCGCGGCCGGGGCGTGGGGTTCGAAGTACTCCGAGAGCTTCGCATCCGCCTGTTCACCGAACAGGATCCGGCACGCCTCGCGCAACCCCGGCGCGCGCACGAGGTCTCCGCGCCGGACGACCAGGGCGATCTTGGAGCGGCGAACCAGGAAGTCCTCCAGCTTCACCACCATCTCGCGCCGCGCGGCCTCGTCGAGTTCGGCTCGCAGGTACTCGCTCGTCTCGATGATCACGTCTGCCATGCGAGGGTTCGTTCGGATGGCATCGAGCATCGGCAGGGCCCCCGCGCCGTACCGGCGCCAGAGGCGCGGCGACAGCTTTTCGGACGCGCGGGGCGCGGTCATGTCGTCAAGACCCATGAGCTTCGCCTTGTGAAAGTACTCCTCGCGAACCGCCGCGGGCGGCTCGCCGTACCAGGCATGGTCCGGGAAGGGAAGCCTCACCCCGAGGTGTGCCACCTGCTCGCAGATCTCCTCTCCAACGTTGAGGCAGTCGGTGAGCTTCCCGCCGAAGATGGTGACGTGGCCACGCGTGGCGTCCGCCTCGACCGCGTGCCTGCGCGAGAGCTGAAGCCAGTCCGCCACGCCGCCGCCCGCCCCGTCGACCACGAGCGGCCTGACCCCGCAGCGTTCGGCGATGACGTCGGTCTCGCGGAGCGGCCGCTGCAGCCGCAGCCGACGGTTGATGTTGTCCAGTACGAAGCGCCGGTCGTCCGGGGTCACCACCACCTCGGGCCGATCCGCCGGGGTGTCGGTCGTCCCGATGGCGGTCACTGGACCCATCGGGATCACGAAGAACAGACGCCCGTCGTCGGCGAAAAAGGTGAGGACGCGGCGGTGTGGCGTCAGCCGGTCGACGACCAGGTGGACGCCCTTCGAGAAGACGTGGCGGTGTGTCGTGGGGACCCCGTTCGCGGCATTGACTCGGTCCGCGTACGGGCCGCATGCGTTGATGAGCAGGCGCGACCGGATCGTCAACCGGCGCCCCGAGATCACGTCTTGCGCACTCGTGATCCATCCGCCGTCCTCGCGCCGCGACTCGACGGCGGCGACGTAGTTCGCGGCGGCGCCGCCATTGTCGAGCGCCGTGCGGACGAACCCCCAGACGAAGCGCGCGTCGTTGTCGCGAAAGTACGCGTCCGAGTAGTCGATCCCTCCATCGAGCTGCGTCGTGTCGATGATCGGCTCCTCCCGCTCCAGGTCGGAGACCGTCAGGAGACGGGGCCGACGAGTGAAGAAGCGGCCGACGGCCCAGTACAGCCACGCGCCGGCGAGCAAGGTCCAGCGAGGATGGCGGAAAGCCCGGGGATGCGCGACGTAGAACCGGATCTCCTGAACCGTGGCCGGGTACGACCGCAGGAGCTCGTTGCGGGCTCGACAGAGGCCGTGCACCAGTCCGAGTTCACGCTGCTCGAGGTACTTGATTCCCCCCCACGCCAGGTTGGACGAGGCCTGCGACGTCGCGCCGGCGAAGTCCCCGCGGTCGACCAGCGCGACGCTCGCCCCCCGGCAGGCGAGCGCGGACGCCGACACGGCGCCATTGATCCCGCCGCCGATCACGAGCACGTCGAACGCCCTGCGCGACAGCCGATCGAGGTTCGTCGCCCGGAGCACGGGCGCGGAGGCGTGGCGCGGCGCGTCGTGCGACAGGGCGGCTCGGTGCGGGCCAGCGGCGACATCCATGCGGGAGCTCCCTTCGGGGGCTCGTTGTGTTTTGGAAGCGACCGGTCTACTCTACATGAACATGAGCCAGCGAGGGCGCGTCGGTGTGAAGAGGAGAAAGCGCGTCGCCGCGACCCCGCGGGGCTCGCGGGTGTCGGTGGCGACGCGACGCGAGCGGGCCGCGGCGCGGACGGACACGCGCAAGGCGCTGGTGTGGTGCGGAACCGAGTTGCTGACGGAACGCGGGTTTCAGATCACCGGCATCGAGGAGGTGCTGCAGCGCGTCGGCGTTCCGAAGGGGTCCTTCTACCACTTCTTCGGGAGCAAGCACGAGTTCGGGCAGGCGGTGATCGGGAACTACGAGGAGTACTACGCGCGGAAGATGGATCGCATCTTCGGCAACGCGTCGCGCACGCCCCTCGACCGCTTGAGCGACTTCGTCGAGGACGCGACGCGCGGGATGGTGAAGTACGACTTCCGGAAGGGTTGCCTGATCGGCAACCTCGGGCAGGAAATGGCGAGCCTGGACGACTCCTTCCGGCGGCAGCTCGAGGCGGTGCTGACGTCGTGGGAGGACCGCGTCGAGGTCTGCCTGGACGAGGCGATCCGGCGCGGTGAGCTCGCCGGCGACATCGACGCTCGCGCGCTCTCCCGGTTCTTCTGGATCGGGTGGGAAGGGGCGATCCTCCGCGCGAAGCTCACTCGATCCGTGCGACCGCTGAAGCAGTTCAAGAAGTTGTACTTCGAGAAGATCGCCGTACCCATCCGCAGCCCGCGCTCCTGAGAGTCGGAGGGCTCAGTGCCTGAGCCGTTGCTGGCCCTGGTTGGCGTCCACAAGAGCTTCGGCGGCGTCCGCGCCGTCCGCGACCTCTCGTTCCACGTCGGCGAGGGCGAGGTGGTGGGCCTCATCGGCCCCAATGGCTCCGGGAAGTCGACCACCGTGCAGCTGGTCGCCGGAGCGCTCACGGCGTCCGCCGGCGATATCCGCGTCGACGGCCGTTCGGTGAAGGCGCTGCCGGTGAGCGCGCGCGTGCCGCTCGGGCTCGCGAGGACCTTCCAGACCACAAGCCTGTTCCCCGAGTACACCGTCGAGGAACAGGTGCTGCTGGGGTGCCACACCCGGTTCCGTTGTACCGCGGCCGCGTCGGTGCTGCAGACGCGTTCGTCCCGCCGCGACGACGCTGAGCAGCGCGATCGAGCGTTCCGCATCCTCGAGTTCGTCGGCCTGGCAGACCTGGCCAGCGTCCCGGCGGCGGCCATCTCGTCCGCGCGGCAACGGCTGCTGATGATCGCCATGGCCCTCGCGAGCGAGCCGCGCGTCCTCCTGCTGGACGAGCCGGCGGCAGGCATGGTGGCCAGCGAGCGCAAGGCCCTGGCGCGGGTGATCCTGGGCATCCGGGAACGCGGCGTCGGCGTGCTCGTCATCGAGCACCACATGGGGCTCATCCTGGAGATCTGCCAGCGCATCGTGGTCCTCAACTTCGGGGAGAAGCTCGCCGAGGGCACGCCCGCCGAGATTCGGAACGACCCGCGCGTGATCGACGCCTACCTGGGAAACGGGCGGCCGTGCTGACCGTCCGCGAGCTGCGTGCCGGCTACGGCAACGTGGACGTCCTCCACGGGATCAGCTTCGACGTGAGGCCCGCGGAATGCGTGGCGCTGGTCGGTGCGAACGGCGCCGGCAAGAGCACCGCCCTCCGCTGCGTGTGCGGGCTGGTTCGCGCGCGCGCCGGGAGCATCGAGTTTGAGGGCGCGCGGATCGACCACGTGCCCGGCCACCGCATCGTCCGGCGGGGGATCACCATGTGCCCCGAGGGGCGCCAGGTCTTCGCGGACATGTCGGTGCTGGAAAACCTGCGAATGGGCGGGCACATGCGCCGCGACCGGGATCAGCGCCGCGACCTGGAAGCGCTGTTCGACATGTTCCCCGCGCTGCGACCGCGGGCGCGGCAGCGGGCCGGGACCCTGTCCGGCGGCGAGCAGGAGATGCTGGCCATCGCCCGCGCGCTCATGTCGCGCCCGAAGCTCTGCATATTCGACGAGCCGTCGCTGGGGCTCGCGCCGAAGATCGTCGACGAGGTCGAGCGGACGCTCGCGCGCATCAAGGCGAACGGCACGACGGTGCTGCTTGTCGAGCAGAACGCGTCGATGGCGCTGCGGCTCGCCGACCGGGCCTACGTACTCGAGGCAGGCAACATCGTGCTGGAAGGTAGTGGGCAGGAGCTCCAGACGCACCCGGAAGTGAGCAAGGCGTACCTCGGATACTAGCCCCGCCAAGGCGGGCGACCGCCGGCGCGGAGGAGATCGCAAGATGACCCGGATCGACGAAGGACTGGTGGCGCGATGCACGGCCGTTCTCGCGGGACTGGCGCTCTGCGCGACCGCGCACGCTGCGCAGAAGGAACTCGTGATCGGGGTGAGCGATGCCCTGACCGGGCCGGGCGCGGTGTACGGCCTGCCGCAGTCGAACGCCGTGCGGATGGCGGTTGACGACACGAACGCCAAGGGCGGCATCAAGGTCGGGCAGGACGTCTACAAGTTGCGCCTCGTCGCCTATGACGACAAGGCGAACCCGACCGAGGCGACGAACAGCGTCCGCAAGCTCATCGACCGGGACGGCGCCCAGTACCTGCTCGGCTTCTGCTGCTCGGGCCCGACCAGCGCCGTCGCGTCCTTCATCGGGCGGGAGAACGTGACGATGCTCGTCGGAAACGCGGCCGAGCGCACCATCACCGCGCAGGGCATCCCGAACCTCTTCCGGACGCGGCCGCCCGCGGACTTCACCGGGTCGGCAGCCGGCGCGTTCGTTGCGAAGCGGGGTGTGAAGACGATCGCGGTGATCGGGTCGCTCGACGTCTCGTTCTACAGCCAGTACCTCGAGGCGTTCGAGCGGGAGTTCACCAGGACGGGCGGCAAGATCCTGGCCAAGGAAACCTTCGGGCTGAAGGACCGCGACATGACGCCGCAGCTCACGAAGGTCCGGGCGCTGAACCCTGAAGCGCTGCTGGTGCTCGGGTACGTCGAGCCGTGCGCGTTCGTCTACCGTCAGGCGGTCGAGCTGGGCATGAAGATGCCCCGCTACGGCTTCACCAGCGGAAGCGAGGAGCAGTTCCTCAAGGTGGCTACCTCCGAGCAGATGGAGGGCGTCTGGGATCTGCGCCCGACCGAGCTGACCGTCTCGGCGCTGGGTGAGAAGGCCAACGCCTACGTCGCGGAGTACACGAAGCGGTTCGGGACTCCGCCGTCGCCCAGCTCGCCGTACGCCTACGACCAGTTCTACGTCCTGAAACACGCCATCGAGAAGGCGGGGTCGGTCGACCCGAAGAAGGTGCAGGACTCCATCCGCTCCGGCGGAATCCCGCCGGAGGCCATCATGCGGTACCTGCCGGTGGGCTCGGCCATGTTCGACGAGAACGGACAGGCCTACACCACGAACGGCGCGTTCCAGTGGCAGAAGGGGAAGTGGGTGTACGTCTCCGACTTGCCGTCGGACCCGGTGGCCTACTCGAAGTACCTGCGCAGCCTGAGGAAGTGATGCTCGCGCGGCGCGAGGATCCCCGGAACGCTCGATCGTGATCACCGAGGCGCTCCAGCAGGTGCTGAACGGGCTGGCGATCGGCAGCGTCTACACGCTCATCGCGGTGGGCCTCACCATCGTGTTCGGCATCCTCGGCATCGCCCACTTCGCGCACGGCTCGGCGGCGATGTCGGGGGGCTACCTCACGTTCATCCTGACGGAGCGCCTCGGCCTCGGCTTCTTCCCCGCCATGGCCGTCGCCCTGATCGCGGGGGCGGCGCTCGGGGTCGTCCTCGAGAGGCTCGCCTACCGGCCGGTGCGCGACGCGCCGCAAATCAACGCCTTCATCATCGCCCTGGGCCTCACGATGATCCTCGAGGGCGGCAACCTGCTGCTCTTCGGTCCAGACCAGGTCGTGATCCCCACTCCATACCAGCACGTCTACACGGTGGGCGGGCTCGTCGTGGCGGAGCTCCGGATCCAGGTGATGCTCACTGCGTCGCTCGCCGTCGCGGCGATGGCGACCTTCGTGAGCCGCACCAGGGCCGGTCGGTCCATCCGGGCCGTCGCGCAGAACCGGCAGGCCGCGGTCCTGATGGGCGTGAACGCCGACGCGGTTGCGACGATGGTCTTCGCCTTGTCCTCTGCGCTCGGCGTGATCGGCGGCGCGCTGGTGGGTGCACTCCTGGCGATCGCGCCGGGGGTCGGCGAGGGTCTCGTCGTGAAGGGCTTCGCGGTGCTCATCCTGGGCGGGCTGGGATCGATCCCGGGCGCAATCGTCGGCGGGCTGGTCCTGGGAGTCAGCGAGGCGCTCGCGGCCGGCTTCATCTCGTCCGCCTACAAGGACGTGATCGCGTTCCTCGTGATGATCGGCGTGCTGCTCGTCAGGCCAGAGGGCCTCCTGGGGAAGCGATGAGTCGGGCGCTTCGCGTCGGAATCGGAACGGCCGTAGCGATCGCCGCGCTGGCCCTTCCGCACGCCCTCACCGTCCCCTATTTCCTCCACCTGACGATCTTGGCGTGCATCTGGACGGTGCTGGCGCAAGGGCAGAATCTCGTGCAGGGGTTCTCGGGGTACGTGTCGATCGCCGCCGGCGGGTTCATGGCGATCGGCGCGTACGCCTCGGCGCTGCTCAGCGTGAAGGCCGGCTGGCCGGTATGGACCTCGATGGCGCTGGCCCCCTTCGTGGCCGCGGCGTTCGCGCTGGTCGTCGGTTACCCGAGCCTGCGCGTCAAGGGCCACTACTTCGCCATCGTCACGCTCGCGTACAATCTGGTGATCGTCACCGTCCTGAACAACTACGAGTCGTTCACGGGCGGAGAGGCGGGCATGCCGAACATCCAGCGCCCGGCGGCGCTCGTCCTCGGAGGTCTGCAGCTCAGCTTCGCCGGGCGTGAGGGGTACTATTACCTGGTGCTCCTCGCGGCGGCGGCTGCAACGGCCGGCGGCGCGCTGGTCCTGCACTCGCGCGTCGGGCGCGTGCTGATCGCCATCCGCCAAAACGAGATGGTCGTCGACGCCCTCGGGGTCGCCGCGTGGCGCTACAAGCTGTTCGCCTTCGTGGCGAGCGGGTTCCTCGCGGGCCTGGCCGGCGCGCTGTACGCGCACTTCATCGGATTCCTGAACCCCGAACCGTTTGGGACCGACCAGTCGATGAACGCGATCCTGGCGGTCACCCTGGGCGGGAGCGGGACCCTGCTCGGACCGATCGTCGGGGCGTTCTTGGTGGTGACGCTGCCGGAGTACCTGCGGGTCGCCGACACCTATCGGCTCGTCGCGTACGGGCTCCTGCTCGTGCTCGCCACCATCTTCATGCCCCGCGGCATCGTGCCGATGGTGTCGCGGGGATTCCAGGGCATGGCGACACGGCTCGCCGCCGCGCTGCGCCCCCGTCCTGATCCGACGCCATGATCACCCTCCCCGAAGCGGAGCAGCAGCTGGTCGAGCGATGTGAACGATGGGTCGCCGAGAGCGTGGTGCCCGAGGCCGGGCGATGGGCGCGGGAGCGGGTGTTCCCGACCGATGCGCTCGTCGGGGCGGCGGAGCTCGGCTTGACGCGCCTGCGGGTGCCCCCGCGGCTCGGCGGAATGGGCGCATCGTTCGCCTGCAAGGCCCGGATCGCGGAACTCCTCGCGGGCGGGGACTTCGGGCTCGCGATGTCCGTCGTCAACTCCCACAACGTGGCGGAGGACCTGGCCCGCTGGGCGGCGGAGGCGGTCGTGCAGCGCTGGGTAGGCGCGATCGGGACCGGCGCGCGCATCGGCTGCACGGCCCTGACAGAGCCCGACGCGGGTTCGGACTTCGCGGCGATCCGGACCACGGCGGCGCGGACCGGCGACGGCTGGCGCCTCGACGGGCGGAAGGCGTGGATCACCAATGCCCGGGCCGCGGACGTGGTGATCGTCTACGCGCAGACGCGGCCAGGCGCCGGCGCGGCGGGCATCGCAGCGTTCGTGGTGGATGCCTCGCGCGCTGGGTTCGCACGCGACGACGAGCCGTGTCCCGGGGCGCCTTGGTCGATGGGGACCTCAGGGTTCCGCCTCGACGGTTACGTGGCGCGTGACGAGGAGCTGCTACACCCGCCCGGCACGGGCTTCGAGCGAGCGCTGCAGTCGATCAACGGCGCGCGCGTGTACGTGGCAGCGATGTGCTGCGGCATGGTCGCTGCCTCGCTGCGGTGCGCCGCCGAGCACGGCAACCGCAGGCAGGCCTTCGGAAGGGTGCTCCGCGAGCACCAGGCTTGGCGCTTCCTGCTGGCGGAGGCGGCGGTCGATCTCCAGGCGGCGCGCCTGATGGTGGCGGACGCGGCCCAGGCGATCGACGCCGGCGCCGACGTTCGGGCGCGCGCCGCCGCGGCGAAGGTGTGTGCGACCCGGATGGCGGAGCGGCACGTTCGCGCGCTCGGGCACGCCATGGGAGCCGAGGGGCTCCGGGACCGACACCCGTTCATGCGCCACATCGTCGGTGCCCAGGTGGCCACGCTGGTGGACGGATCGACGGAGATGTTGCTGGAGCGCATCGCGCGCCGCTTCGAAGATCCATGACGATGCGCCTTTCGCTGAGACAGCGGCGAACTTCCAGGGGGAGATGACCCATGCGCGTGTTCCAGATCGAGGGCGGCTGGGGGATGCAGAACCTGAAGCTCGGTACGAGGCCTGACCCCGTGCCCGGTGCAGGCCAGGTGCTGCTGCGGATGAAGGCGTCGTCGCTGAACTACCGCGACCTCGTCGTGCCGGAGCGCGGATACGGTGTGCATACCGGGACCCTGCCGCTCATCCCGCTGTCGGACGGGGTGGGCGTCGTGGTGGGGGTCGGAAGCGGCGTCACGCGCGTGGCCCAAGGCCAGCGAGCATGCCCGATGTTCTTCCAGCGGTGGATGGGAGGGGAGCCGGATCTCACGCGGCTGACGCAGTCGCTGGGCGGACCCATCGACGGCACGATGGCCGAGTACATGTGCCTGCCGGAGGAAGGGGTGGTGGCGATCCCCGAGTACCTGCAGGACCTCGAGGCTGCCACGTTGCCCTGCGCGGCGCTGACGGCCTGGAGTGCCCTCACGAACTTCAACCCCGCCCGTCCCGGGGACCGGATCCTGGTCCAGGGATCGGGCGGCGTTGCGCTGTTCGCGCTCCAGTTCGCCAAGCTGCTGGGAGCGCACGTGACCGTGATCTCGTCGAGCGAAGCCAAGATCGAGCGGCTGAGGCGGCTGGGCGCGGACGCCACCATCAACCGCCGCGCGGTGCCGGAGTGGGCCAAGGCGACGCGCGAGATCACGGAAGGCCGCGGATACGACAACATCATCGAGGTCGGTGGCGAGTCGACGCTTCCCCAGTCGCTTCGCTGTGTGAGGCCGGGCGGGACGCTGTCGATGATCGGGATCCTCTCGGGAGCCTCGATGGCGGCGTCGCTTGGCCCCATCATCACTCGCCAGATCCGACTCCAGGGGGTCACGGTCGGTCACCGCGACGGCTTCGAGGCGATGCTCCGTGCGATGGTGCAGCACCAGATCCGGCCGGTGGTGGACCACGTCTTCCCCTTCGAGGAATTGAGGGAGGGGTTGGCATACCTCAAGTCGGGGGTGCAGTTCGGGAAGGTGTGCATCGAGCACGAGCCCGCGTGAGGCGCCGATGCTGTATCCGCTCACGACGCGTCAAGACGCCGACGCCCCGGCTTTCACGATGTGCGGCTCGCAAGAGGTGGTCACCTTCGGTCAGCTCGATGCGCGCTCGAACCAGGCAGCGCACCTCTTCCGCGCGTGCGGCGTGAGACGCGGAGAGCACGTGGCGCTGCTGATGAAGAACGACCGGGTGTTGCTCGAGGCCTGCTTTGGGGCGGAGCGCGCCGGGCTCTACTACACGACGATGAGCACACGGCTGACCGCGGCCGAGCTGGCCTTCATCGTGCGGGACTGCGGCGCCCGCGTTCTCCTGGTCTCCTCCACCCTGTCCGACGTCGCCGCCCAGCTCCGGCCGATGCTGCAGCCGGGCGTCCGTTGCTTCCTCGCGGGCGACGTCGCGCCCGGCTGGGAGGATTGGAACGCGACCTCCGCAGCGATGCCGACGACGCCGATCGCGGACGAGGCACAGGGCTCGGACATGCTCTACTCATCGGGCACGACCGGGAGGCCGAAGGGCGTGAAGTGGCCGCTGCTCGACGCACCAGCAGGAACCCGGACCTTCCTGGTCAACCTCCTGGAGGACCTCTTCGGGTACGGACCGGGGTGCCGCTATCTTTCGCCCGCACCCCTGTACCACGCCGCGCCCCTGCGCCACTCGATGACCACCATCAAGCTCGGCGGAAGCGTCTTCCAGATGGAGCACTTCGACGCCGAGACCGCGCTCGCCCTCGTCGGAAAGCACCAAATCACGCACAGCCAGTGGGTCCCGACGATGTTCGTCCGGATGCTGAAGCTGCCGCGCGAGGTGAGGGAACGCTACGAAGTCAGCTCGATGCGCGTGGCCGTTCACGCCGCCGCGCCATGCCCGGTGGAGGTGAAGGAGCGCATGATCGCGTGGTGGGGCCCGGTGCTCCACGAGTACTACGCCGGGACCGAGAACAACGGGTTCTGCGCGATCACGACTGCTGAATGGATTCGCCACAAGGGATCGGTGGGTCGTGCGGTCCAGGGGAAGCTGCACGTCTGCGACGAGGGCGGACGGGAGGTGCCGGCCGGAGAGACGGGGATCGTGTACTTCTCGGACGGCCCGGAGTTCACGTACCACAACGACCCGGAGCGGACGGCACAGGCGCGCAACGCGCGCGGCTGGTCCACGCTGGGGGACATCGGAAGGGTGGACGAGGACGGGTACCTGTACCTGGTCGATCGCAAGGCCTTCACGATCATCTCCGGCGGCGTGAACATCTACCCGCAGGAGATCGAGGACGTGCTCGTCGCACACCCGGACGTGCTCGATGCGGCCGTGTTCGGTGTGCCGAACGAGGACCTCGGCGAGGAGGTGAAGGCGATCGTGCAACCGGTCGCATCCCCTCAGGCCGGGCCTGCGCTCGAAGCGACGCTTATCGCGCATTGCAGGCAGCGCCTGGCGTCGTACAAGTGCCCGCGCACCATCGAGTTCATGGAGCAATTGCCGCGACATCCGACTGGAAAGCTCCACAAGAAGGCTCTCCGCGAACGATACTGGCCCGTTGACACTCACCGCCGCTGACGCGCCCGAACCCGCCGTCGGCTTGTGGCCCCGGTGGACGGGTAACCTCCGGGGGGCAGGTCACACCCTGTGCGCCACGTTGCGCGCGTTCCCCGTGCCCGAGAGATGGAACATCCGCAGCGTCGTGACGCGCCTTCGGCCACCGGGCCGCGCAGGGAACGTCGTGGTCGATCGTCGCCCGTCTTGCGCTGAGCCAAGCGATTGCAGTGCAAACGGGTGCGGATGGAGCGGACTTCGATCCCCTCATCCAGGTGGGGC
>JAJZTO010000361.1 GCA_021848865.1 Myxococcales bacterium | reverse complement strand
GGCTCGACCGCGGTCTCGGTCGCCGGGGCCTCGGGCGCGGGGGCCGGAGGGGCCTCCTCCGGCGCCTCCGCCGGCGCGGCCGCCTCGGTCTCGACCTCCGCCTCGACCGGCGGCGGGGGCTCGGGCGGCGCGGGGGGCGGCGGGGCCGCCACCGGCGGCGGCTCGACGTGGGCCCGCTTGCGGACCACGAAGCCCGGCCCCACCGGCTTGGGCGCCGCCGGCTTCGGCTTGCGCTCCCCGACGATCTTCTCGAAGGCGGCCTGGGCCTGGTCGTCCTCCAGCGAGGACGAGTGGCTCTTCACGTCGTAGCCCAGGGCGTGCAGCTTATCCACGAGCTCCGTGTTGGAGAGCTCGATCCCCTGCTCCTTGAGCTGCTTGCCGAGCTCGTGGACCCGCTTCTTCGACATGGCGGTCACTCCTAATCCCTACGGCCGATTCCCGTCAACGCCCGCCCCAGCTCCCGCTCGTCCACGGCGAGCCCCTCCCGCCGCAGCGCCCGCGGCAGCGCCCGCCGCCGGACCGCCCGCGCCAGGCAGGCCGGGTCGGGGTGCAGCCAGGCGCCGCGCCCGCCGAGCCGCCGGCCGGCGTCGAGGAGCACGCGCCCGCCGCCGTCGGCGGCCAGCCGCACCAGCGCTCCCGGATCGCCCTTGCCGCCGCAGCCCACGCAGGTCCGCTCCATTCCTTCCGGCTACGCCGCCTCGCCGCCGCCGCCGCCGGCCCGCTCCGCGTCCAGCTCCTTGCGCAGCCGGGCCTCTTCCTCGACGTACACGCCCACGGCGTGCTTGATCTGCCGGGCCTTCTTCACGCCCAGCGCCGTGCTCTCGCCCAGCTTCATCACGTCCTGCTCGGCGTGGATGGCCTCGACGGTGCCGTAGCCGGCCGCCTTGAGCTGCTCGATGGTCTTCTCGCCGACGCCGCGGACGCGCGCCAGGCGCTCCTCCTGCGTCAGCTCGTCGGGGTGGCGCCGGGCCTCCGCCAGGCGGGCCGCCTCGCGCTCCTTCTCCAGCCGGTCCTCCTCCTGGGCGTCGAGGAAGGCGCGGTCCCGGGCCTGCTTCTGCAGCTCCGGCACCATGTCGGTGGTGAAGCCCGGGAACTGGGTGAGCACCTCGGGGGAGGCCGCCGCCAGGTCGGCCGCCTTGCGGAAGCCGTGGGCGTACAGCAGCTCCTGGGTCTGCTCCGGGATGCCGATGGCGGTGAAGCTCAGGGTGGCGAACTCGCGCATCTCCTTCACGCGCGACTCGCTGTTGATGTCGAGCTTCCAGCCGGTGAGCTGGGAGGCCAGCCGGACGTTCTGGCCGCGGCGGCCGATGGCCAGGGAGAGCTGGTCGTCGGGGACGATGATCTCCATGGCGCCGTTCTGCTCGTCGAGCAGCACCCGGCTCACCTCGGCGGGGGCCAGGGCGTTGCAGACGAAGCGCGCCGGGTCCTCGTTCCAGGGGACGATGTCGATCTTCTCGCCGCGCAGCTCCTGGACCACCGCCTGGACGCGGCTGCCCTTCATGCCGACGCAGGCGCCCACCGGGTCCACGTCCGAGTCGCGGGAGCTGACGGCGATCTTGGCGCGGCCGCCCGGCTCGCGGGCGGCGGCCTCGATGACCACCACCCCCTCGGCGATCTCCGGGACCTCCATCTCGAAGAGCTTGCGCAGCAGCTCGACCGAGGCCCGGGAGAGGATGATCTGCGGCCCCTTCGACTCGCGCAGCACGTCGAGCACGAAGGCCTGGATGCGGTCGCCGGCGCGGTAGCTCTCGCGCGGCACCTGCTCGCGCACCGGCAGCACCGCCTCGGCGCGCCCCAGGTCGACGATGACGTTGCCGCGCTCGAAGCGGCGGACGATGCCGGTGATGACCTCGCCCTTGCGGTCCTTGTACTCGTTGAAGACGTTCTCGCGCTCGGCGTTGCGCGTGCCCTGGATCATCACCTGCTTGGCGGTCTGGGCGGCGATGCGGCCGAAGGAGCGCCGGAAGGTCTTGAGCTTCAGCAGGTCGCCCCACTGCTCGTCCTGGGCCTTGGCCTCGGCCTCGTCCTCCACCTGGTAGTAGATGGGGAAGTCCAGCTCGTCGCCGACCTCGACCTCGATGCCCTTGCCGTGCGCCAGCGACACCGGGACCATGTTCGCCGGGTCGGCGATGGGCGCCTCGTCGGTGGGGTCGGCCACGATGGTGAGCACCTGGAACAGCTCGACCTTGCCCTTGTCGTCGTCGAAGTGGGCCTTCAGGTTCCGCTCCAGGCCGAAGTGCTTCTTGGCGGCCATGGAGATGGACTCCTCGAGGATGGCCACGAGCGTGGCGCGCTCGATGCCCTTGTCCTTGGCGACCTGGTCGAGGATGAGGTTCAGGTTCACGTTGGGCTGCATGGTGGTCACTCCTTGCGGCGGAGGTCGGCCTCGAAGTCGTACTGGAGGTGCGCCTTGGCGACGCGGTCGAGCGGGATGCGGTGCAGCGCCCCGTCCACCTCGATCTCCACGGCCCCGTCCTGGAATCCCCGGAGGACGCCGGTCCAGGCCTTCCGGGGCCCGTGCCCGGCGTCGACCGGACCGAAGCTCTTCACCTGGGCGCGCTCCCCGGCAAACCGGCGGAAATGCTCGGGCTTCCGGAGCGGCCGCTCCACCCCGGGGGAGGAGACCTCCAGGCTGTAGGCCGGCTCGATGAAGTCCTCGACGTCGAGCACCGTCTCGACCGTCCGCGACACGTCCTGGCACTGGTCGATGGTGACGCCGCCGGGCCGGTCCACGTAGAGGCGCAGCACCCAGCCCGGCCCCTCGCGGAGCCACTCGACCTCGACCAGCTCGAAGCCGTCGCGCTCGACGATGGGGTCGAGGAGCGCGCGGACGCGGTCGGCGATGGGCTGCTCGGCGATGCCGGTCATTGGGTCCAGAAAAAGAAAAAAGTGGGCAACCGCGCCCACTTTCGGATCCCGGTCGCCCGGGAAGGTCGAAAATGTAAGGGCTTAGCTAACAGAAGGCGGTGTAGGGGTCAAGGGAGCGCGCCGGCCCCCCGCGTCCGGGGGAGGGACCCGGATGGCGCGGGGGGCCGGCGCCCGCCTCAAGGGGCCGGCTGCCGGGCCGGTTCGCCCGGCAGGACTCCGGCCCGCTCGAGGAGTTGCTTGAGCTCCCCCTTGGCGACCGCTCGCGCCAGGGCCTCGCGCGGCTCCACCTGCTTGCGCTTCACCAGGTCGAGCAGCGAGTCGTTCAGGGTCATCATCCCGGCGCCGCGGCTGGTCTGCATCACCGAGGGGATCTGGAAGGTCTTCCCCTCGCGGACGAGGTTGGCGACGCCGCTGGTGCACAGCAGGATCTCCAGCGCCGCGACCCGGCCGCCGCCGATCCGTTTGCACAGGATCTGGCTCACCACGCCCCGCAGCGACTCCGAGAGCATGGTCCGGATCTGCGACTGCCGGTCGGCGGGAAACTGGTCGATGATCCGGTCCAGTGTCCAGG
>JAJZTO010000360.1 GCA_021848865.1 Myxococcales bacterium | reverse complement strand
GTCGAAGTAGATGATGACGTTGCGGCAGAAGACCAGGTCCCAGGCCCCGGAGCGGGGCCGCGGCCAGGCGTGCGACACCAGGTTGTGGACCTCGGTGGTGCCGAGCAGCGGGCGCAGCCGCGGGCCCACCGCCAGCTCGTCGCCCTCCGGCACGAAGTAGCGCTCCCGGAAGCCGGGAGGCAGCTCCTGGGCCCGCCGCGCCGGGAAGCGGCCGGCCGCGGCGAAGGCCACCGCCTCGGGGTTCACGTCGGTCGCGAGCAGCTCCAGCTCGCCGGGCGCGGCGCCGGCCTCGGCGGCCCGCATGGCGATGGAGCAGGGCTCCTCGCCGGTGGCGCAGCCCGCCGACCAGACCGCCAGGGGCCGTCCCCGCTCCCGCGCCGCGCCCAGGAGGCCGGGCAGCAGCGCCGCGAGCGCCGCGAACTGCGCCTCGTCGCGGAAGAAGTGGGTCTTCCCCACGGTCACCAGCGGCAGGAGGCGCCGCAGCTCGTCCTCCCCCTCCGGCGAGCGCAGCAGCGCGAGGTACCCGGGCGGCGCCACCGGCGGCGGGCGCGCGTCCTCGAAGCGCGCCAGCCAGGCGATGCGCAGCGCGCCCAGCGCGTCGGGCCGGAGGTGGAGGCCGATCCGCTCCTGGAGGAGGGCCGCCAGCTCCGCCAGCTCGGCCGGGGCGGGCTCGATCACCGGACCAGCTCCAGCAGGGCGCGCGGGATGTCGTCGAGCGCCAGGACCCGGTCCACCGCCCCGGCCTCGATGGCGGCGCGGGGCATGCCGAAGACCGCGCAGCTGGCCTCGTCCTGGGCCATCGTGTACCCGCCGGCGTCGCGCAGCGTCTTGAGCCCGTCGGCCCCGTCCCGCCCCATGCCGGTGAGCAGCAGCCCGCAGGCCCGCGGCCCGTGGCTCCGCGCCGCCGAGGCGAAGAGCGGGTTCACCGAGGGCCGGAAGGTCTCGATGGGCGGGCCGTCGCGGAGCCGGACCCGCCCCTCCTCCACCTCGAGGTGGCGCCCCCCCGGCGCGATCAGCACCCGCCCCGGCACCAGGGGGTCCCCGTCGACGGCGGTCCGCACCTCGAGCGGGGACTCCAGGTCCAGCCAGGTGGCCAGGCCGTCGGCGAAGCCGTCGGCGATGTGCTGGACCACCACCACCGGCACCGGCAGGTCGGCCGGCAGCGCCCGGAAGATCCGGGCCAGGGCCCGGGGCCCGCCCAGCGAGGCGCCCACCACCAGCAGCGACCGCCGGGCCGTCGGCGGGTGGGCCCCCGCCCTCCCCCGCGAGCGGAGCCCGCGCGGATGGCGGATCACCTTCACGCCGGCCAGCAGCCGCAGCCGCATCCGCAGGAGGGACCCGTAGGTGCCCAGGTCCTCGTCCGGTGAGGGCTTGGCCAGGATGTCGAGGGCCCCCAGGGAGAGCGCCTGGAAGCCGGAGCTCTCGCTGGGGTCGGCGGCCAGCACCAGGATGGGCGTGGGCGTGTCGGCCATGATGCGGGCGATGCCGGAGAAGCCGTCGGCGTCCGGCATGTGCAGGTCCATGGTGATGACGTCGGGCCGCCGGGTCCGGGCCACCGCCGCCGCCTCCTCGCCGTTGGCGGCCACCCCCACCAGCTCGAAGTCCGGGTCGGCCTCGACCAGCTGCCGCAGCGCCTCGCGGAAGAGGGGCGAGTCGTCGGCCACCAGCACCCGCACCCGGCCGCGGCCGGTCACCGGGGGACCCCGCAGAGCCGCTCCAGGGTGGCCGACAGCACCTCGGCGTCCATCTCGCCCTTCACCAGGTAGGCGTCGGCGCCGGCGTCCACGCCGCGGCGCCGCTCCTCGGGCGCCGACAGCGACGAGAGGATCGCCACCGGCAGCCGGGAGAAGCGGGCCGAGCCCTTCACCCGGCGGGTGAGCTCGACGCCGTCCAGCACCGGCATCTGCACGTCGGTGAGCAGCAGGTGGTGGCCGCCGGCCTGGAGGCGCGTCCAGCCGTCCTCGCCGTCCACCGCCTCCTCCACCTCGTGGCCCAGGGCCCGCAGCATGGCGGCGCCGGTCTCGCGCGCGATGGCGCTGTCGTCCACCAGCAGCACCCGCAGGCGGCGGCGGCCGCGCGCCGGCGCGGGCACCGGGGTCCCGAGGCGCCGGGCCGCGGACACCAGGTCGGGCGTGGAGAGCAGCAGCGCCGACCGCCCGTCCGGCATCGAGGCCGCGCCGGCGAGGAAGCGCATCCCGGCCAGGAACGGCCCCGGGGGCTTCACCGCCACCTCGCGCTCCCCGGCCAGCCCGTCCACCACCACGGCGGCGGCGTCCCGCCCGTGGAGCAGGAAGACGGCCACCGGGCGGCGGGCCCGGGGCCCGCCGTTCAGCGACAGCAGGGGGCCGAGCGCCACCACCGGCACCAGCCGGCCGCGGTGGCGCACCGCGCGGATGCCGGCCACCTCGGTGAGATCCACCGGGTCGACGCGCTCCACGCCCTCCACGTCGGCCGCCGGGATCCCGTAGACGTCGTCGTCGATGCGCACCATCAGCACCTTGAGCATCGCCAGCGACTGGGGCATCCGCAGGGTGAAGCGTGCGCCCTTCCCCGGCCAGGCCTCCACCACGATGGAGCCGCCCACCTCGGTCACCTTGCGGCGGACCACGTCCAGCCCCACGCCGCGCCCCGAGATCTCGCCGGCCACCTCGCGGGTGGTGAAGCCGGGCAGGAACAGGAGGTCCAGCAGCGCCCGCTCGCCGAGCCCGGCGGCCTGGGCCTCGGAGATCAGGCCGCGCCGGATCGCCGTGGCCCGGACCCGGTCGCCGTCGATCCCCCGCCCGTCGTCCTCGACCGCCACCGCCAGCTGCCCGCCCTCGAGCCGCGCCTGGATGGAGATGCGCCCGCTGCGCGGCTTGCCGGCCGCCTCCCGCTCCGCCGGCGGCTCCAGCCCGTGGTCCACGCAGTTGCGCAGCAGGTGGACCAGCGGATCGCGCAGCGACAGCAGGATGGCGCGGTCCACCGCCACGTCGCCGCCGGCGACCACGCACTCCGCCTCCTTGCCCTGCTCGGCGGCCAGGTCGCGGGCGGCGCGCGGGAAGCCCTCCAGCACCGCCCCCAGGGGGATGAGCCGGGCGGCGCCCACCCGGTCGACCAGCAGCTCGAACTGCGCGTGGACCGCCCCCACCGCGTCGGCGTGGCGGCGCAGGAAGCGGAAGGTGTCCGACTTCAGCAGGTGGAGGTCCCGCTCCCAGCGCTCGAGGTGCTTCGCCGACGCCGAGCGGCCCCCCGTCAGCGCGTGGTACTGCAGGTCGGCGAGGCGGCTCCAGCGGCCGAAGAGGTCCTGCAGGCCGCGGACGCGCCCCACGGCCTTGGCCCCGTCCACCAGCAGCTCGCCGGCCAGCGCCGATATCTCGTCGAGCCGGCTCACGTCCACCCGGACCGAGCTGGCCTGCGGGTCGACCTCGGCGGCGCGGCCGCGCTCCTCCCCGAAGACCTTCACCCGATG
>JAJZTO010000359.1 GCA_021848865.1 Myxococcales bacterium | reverse complement strand
GCGCAGGTCGAAGCGGAAGGTGAAGACGATCTCGGCGGCCACCGGCCGGCCGTCGCGCCTCGCCGGGCGGAAGCGGCACCAGCGTCTCGCCGCCGCCTCCGCCGCCGGACCCAGCCCCTTGCCCGGGTCGGAGAGCGCCTTGGCCTCGCGCACCCGCCCCTCCTCGTCCACCCGCAGCCGGACCCGCACCACGCCCTCCAGCCCCGCCTGGCGCGCCTCGGCCGGGTAGTCCTCCCGCGGCACGTCGCAGGAGATGGTCCGCGGCGGGGTGCCGACGTCGGTGGGCGAGGCGTAGCGGTCGGCCCGGGACGGCGCCACCGCGGCCGGGTCGGGCGCCGTCGCCGGCGCCGCGCCGTAGAGGGTGTTCCCGACCGGCGCGGCCACGGCGCCGGTCCCGGTGGTGGCCGAGAGCGCGACGCCGACGCGGATGGGCGCCCGGCGCGGCGGCGCGGCGCCCGGCGTCGGCGGCTCGTTCGGCGGCGGGGGAGGCGGGTCGCGGCGCGGCGGCGGCGCCGGCCGGGCCAGCGCCACCCGCCTCGGCCCGGCGCGGGGGGCGGGCGGCGGCGGCTCGACCTTCGGCGGCGCGACCTCCTCGATCTCGACGCGCACCACCTCGCCGCGCGGCGGCGACGAGGGGCGCACCGTGGCCAGCCCGGCGAAGAGCGCGCCGTGGAGCAGGGCCGAGAGGGCCCAGCCGGCCGCGCCCTCGATCCCGCCGCGCACCTACCGCTCCTTCTCGATGTGCAGGGCGAAGCGGGTGATCCCGGCGCCCTTGACGTGGTCGATGACCCGCACCACCGCGTCGTAGAGCGCCATGCGGTCGGCGCTGACGACGGCCCGGGCCTCCGGGTCGCGGGCCACCGCGGCGCGCACCCGCGCCTCGAGCTGGGCCTCGTCGACGCGGACGCCGTCCAGGTAGACCGTCCCCTCGCGCGTCAGCACCACCGCCAGGACCGAGCCGGTGGCCTCCCCGGCGTGGGCGGCGCGGGGCAGGTCCACCTCGATCGACTCCTTGACGATGTAGGTGGCGGTCACCAGGAAGATGATGAGCAGCACCAGCACCACGTCGACGAGCGGCGTGACGTTGATCTCGCTGATGATCTCGTCGTCGCCCGTGGGGATGCGGCCGGCCATGGCCCGCTCCTAGCCGCGGCGCTTGAGCCAGGCCACCACCGCGTGGCCCAGCACCGCCGACCGCTGGGTGGAGCGGCGCAGCCAGCGCGTGTAGAGGTTGAACATCACCACCGCCGGCAGGGCGACGAACAGGCCCACCGCGGTGGCCACCAGGGCCTCCGAGATGCCGGCCATCACCGTGGCGGCGCCCCCGGCCCCGGGGTGCGCGGCCAGGTCGGCGAAGGCCCGGATGATGCCCAGCACCGTCCCGAACAGGCCGAGGAAGGGGGCGTTGTTGCCGAGCGTCCCCAGGAAGGCGAGCCGGCGCTCGTAGTCGAGCCGGGCGCGCTCCACCTGGGCCGCCACCACCTCCTCCACCGAGTCGGGCCCCCGCGGCGCCTGCTCCACCGCGGCGCGCACCACCTCGGCCTCCATGCCGCGGCGCCCCTCCACCGCCGCCACCGCGCCGACGAGGTCGCCGGCCAGCAGCCGCCGCGCCACCTCGTCGGCGGCGGCGAGCCGCCGCGAGGCGAAGAAGAGGGCCCGCTCGACCATGATGGCCACCGAGACGAAGGACAGCGCGATGAGCAGCCACAGCACCCAGTCGGCGCCGAGCTGGGTGATGGCGAGGAGCCTCTGCGCGATCATCGGTGGTCACCCTCCTGCGGTCGACGCGAAGTCACGCACCGGCGCGGGCGGGTGTCAAGGCGGCCCCGCGTCACGGTTGGTGAACGACACGGCGCGTGTCCCGGGAGGGATCGCGGGAGGGGGCGGGTTCGACGGCGCGAAAAACGCCGCCGCCGAGTTGCGCGATCGATCTGCGCCATGTAGTCTGCCGTTGGTCTGCACCAACTCACTCCGTCAAGGAGGGAAGACATGGCCGCGAAGAAGAAGGCAGCGAAGAAGGTCGTCAAGAAGAAGGCCGCCAAGAAGAAGAAGTAGCCAGGACCTTTCATCGCATCACGCGCGGCCGCCTCCGGGCGGCCGTTGCATTTCCGGACGGGCCGTTGTCCCTCTCCGCCTCCGAGATCGCCGCCCTGGTCGCCGAGCTCCAGCCGCTCGCCGGGTCGCGCGTCGGCACGGTGCGGCTGCACGGCGAGCGGACCCTGACGCTGGAGCTGTCCGGCCGCGCCGGCCCCTGCCTGCTCCTGCTCTCGGCGGAGCCGGGCCTGACCCGGCTCCACGCCGCCGCGCGCCGGCCGCCGTCGCCGGCGACGGCCCTCCCCCTCCAGCCGGTGCTGCGGCGCGAGCTGGAGGGAGCGGTGCTCGCGGCGCTGACCGCCGGGGCGGGCGACCGGGTGGTGGAGCTCCGCTTCGAGCGGAAGGCGGGGCCGCTGCGGCTCGTCGCCGAGCTCACCGGGCGGCACGGCAACCTCTTCCTCGTCGACGGGGCCGGCGTCATCCGCGCCGCCGCCAGCCGCGGCACCTCCACGCGCCGCAGCCTCCACCCCGGCGCCGCCTGGGAGCGACCGGCGCCGCGGCCGGAGCCGGCCGGGGAGGAGGCCTCGCGCCTGGCGCCGGTGGCGGGCGCGCCCTGGCCGCTCTCGGCCGCCGTCGAGGCGCGCTACCAGCGCCTCGAGGCGGAGCTGCGGCTGGCGGAGGGGCGGCGCCGGCTGCGCGACCCGCTGCGCGCCGCCGCGGCCCGCGCCGGGCGCGCCCTGGAGAAGCTGGCCGAGGAGGCGCTCCGGGTGCCGGCGGCCGAGGGGGACCGGCGCACCGCCGACCTCCTCAAGCAGAACCTCCATGCCCTGCGGCGCGGCGAGCGGCGCGCGCTGCTCACCGAGTGGACCGCCGACGGGCCGCGCCAGGTGGCGGTGGCCCTGGACCCGGCGCTCGCCCCCCGCGAGAACATGGAGCGGTACTACCGCCGCTACCGGCGCATCGTCGAGAGCGCGGCGCGGGTGGCGGCGCGGTCCGCCGAGGTGCGGGAGCGGCTGGGGCGGCTGGAGGCGCTGCTGGCGGCCCTGGCGGAGGCCGGCGAGGCGGAGCTGCCGCGCATCGAGCGCGAGGCCCGGCGGCTGGCCGCGGCGCCGCGCCCGGCGCCGGCGGGGCGCCCCGCGCGGCGGCGGGAGCCGGAGCGGCTCCCCTACCGCGCCTTCCGGTCGCTGGCCGGCGCCGCCATCCTGGTGGGGCGCGGCCCCGAGGACAACGACGCCCTCACGGTGCGGGTGGCCCGCGGCAACGACCTGTGGCTCCACGCGCGCGGCGCCGGCGGCGCCCACGTGGTGGTGCGGCTCGACAAGGGCAAGGGGCCGGACCAGGAGACGCTGCTCGACGCCGCCCACCTGGCGGCCTGGTTCTCCGAGGCCCGGGGCGAGCCCACCGCCGACGTCGCCTGGACCCGGGCCCGCCAC
>JAJZTO010000358.1 GCA_021848865.1 Myxococcales bacterium | reverse complement strand
GCCCGCCGCCCAGAGCCCTCCGACCAGGGCGCCGGCGCTGGAGCCGCAGAGGCGCGCCGGCCGCAGCCCCTCCTCCTCCAGGACCGCGACCACCCCGGCGTGGGCGAAGAAGCCGAAGAAGCCCGAGGAGAGCGCCAGGGTGAAGGGGGCCTCGGCCAGCCAGTCTCGCAGCGTGGGCACGGTGGCGCGGGGTCCGGGCTCAGGCGAACATCTGGGCCACGTAGGCGTCCAGGGCGGCGGCGAAGTCGGGCTCGAGGCCGCGCCGGTAGACCAGGCTGCCGCCGATCTCGGCCGCCAGGATGGCGGACTGGTACTTGGGCGGGAGGCGGTCCACGCGCCCGCGCAGCGCCGGATCCTCGCGGATCAGCCGCGGCAGGTGGGCGAGCAGCGCCCGGCGGTAGGCGGGCCGGGCCGCCAGGTCGGGCCGGGCCTGGAAGAAGGCGAAGAGCCGGGCCTTGTGGGCGTTGATCTCCACGCTGACGGCGTCGCTGATCTCGGTGAAGCTGCGGCGCCCCCCCTCCTCCCGGTGCCGCCGGATGATGAGGCCGGCCTCGTCGGCGGCCCGCTGCTCCAGGATCTCCAGCACGTCGTGGACGTACCGCTCCTTGTGGGCCAGGAACTCGGCGGGGTCGAAGAGCAGGTTGCCGATGATCTCGTAGGACGAGGAGATGACGCCGCACTTGTTGGCCGAGGCGTCGCGCAGCAGGACCACCCCGGCCTCCTGGAGGGCCTGGCGCGCCTCGGGGGTGATGAAGGAGTTGGCCCCCTCGACGATGACCCCGGCCGAGGGCTTGCCGTCCGCGCCCAGGAAGCGCCGCCAGTTGCCCTTGTCGATGGTCTCGGGCCGGCCGCCGGCGGGGATGAAGAGGTCGGCCGGGACCGTGAAGAGCAGCGCGTCGAACTCGTTGTAGAAGTCGTCGAGGGTGATCCAGTCCTCGCGCGGGCCCGAGGCGGTCATCTCCACCCGCCGGTACAGCTCGCGCAGCCCCTCGGTCCGCCGGGCGTTGCGGAACAGCGCCAGGCCGCCGGGGGAGAGCCGGGAGACGTCGAAGCGGTCGGCGTCGGCCTTGAGGACGATCCGGGCGAGCGCCTCCCGGTCCAGGCCGGCGGGGTCGTGGAGGGCGGCGGTGCCGTCCACGATGAGGCGGATGCGCGCCCCGGGGCAGCGCTCCAGCATCAGGCGCATGGCGTTGCCGGCCACGTCGCCGTTGGGGCCGCCGGTGAACTTCACGGTGAAGGGGTCGCGCAGGGTGTCGATCCCCCGCTCGCGCATGGCGGTGCGGGCGAAGGTGATGACGCCCAGCGAGGTGACGCCGTACTCCTTGTGGTTGATGCCCACCCGCTTGCTGGACATGATGCCGGTGCCCAGCAGGTAGCCGCGCCGCACCGAGAGCTCGGCGATGGCCTCGATCATCTCGTCGTGCATGTTCTCGTCGGGGCCGAGCTCGATGGGCTCGTCCTCGCGGTAGTAGTCGACCACCCGCGGATCCCGGGCCCGGCCCTGCTCGGTGACGAAGATGTCGAGGAAGGCGTTGGCGAAGTCGCGCTGCACCTTGTGGATGCGCTGGATCGTCTGCTCGGGCGTGTCCACGGTGGGCGCGCGGATCACCGCCACCAGCTTGGACCCGCCCTCGTAGATGTCCTTGTTCTTGAGGTGCTGGGTGTGGGCCAGCACGTAGCACTCCCGGAAGAGCCGGTTGGCCACGGTGACGTAGTCGTCGCGGGTCCGGGTGAAGAGCGTGCGCCAGCCGCCGCGGGCGATGTCGGCGAAGCCGATGTGGTAGCCGAGGCCGTGGCGCCCGTAGAAGAAGGTGACGCGGAAGGGGCGCTCGGGCGGCAGGTCGGCGGTGAACTCGGCCCCCAGGTCGGCCAGGTAGGCGGGGTCGAGGCGGAAGGCGAGGGCGGTCTTCTCGGGGACGAAGAAGTTGGTCTTCAGGGTGCGCCGGATCAGGATCAGGGCGATGCGGAAGACGGAGCGGCGGAACTCGTCCAGCAGCCGGTGGCCGGTGTTGTAGCTCTCGACCTCGTGCTCCATGCGCGGCAGCTCGGCGGCGTAGCGGGCCTCGCGGTCCGGCAGCTCCGGGTCGAAGCGGGCCTCGAAGAGCCGCACCAGCCGGAGGGCGATGTCGGGGTGCGAGTGGAAGGCCCGCACCACGTCCTCGAGCGTGTACTTGTGCGGCTGGTTGTGGGCGCTGCTGGTGTGGCAGAAGCCGATGAAGGCGTTGACCAGCGAGGCCTCCTCGCCGGTCATCACCCCGGTGAGCACGAAGTCGGCGTAGGCGGGCGACTCGGTCGCCAGGATCTGGGTGTTGTAGAGCTGCCGCCGCAGCCGGCGGAACAGCTCGGAGCCCGGCTCCAGCGCCTTGCCGGCCCGGTGCTGCACGTCGAAGCTGCCGAGGAAGCAGGGGCGGCTCCCGGTGCCGACGGTCAGGGTGCGGGCGCCGCGCACGCCGACGTTCAGCCCGTGGAAGACCTCCATCACCTGCGTGAGGTGGTCGCGCTGCGGCGGGTTCTCGACGGCGAAGAGCACCTCCACCTGCCCGGGCACCGACCCCTCCGGCGGGTCCGCCACCCCCAGGAAGAAGCCGCCGTGGGTCCGCGCCTGGTGGAGCAGCCAGAGCATCTGGGCCACCCGCCGGGGCGGGGAGAGCTGCACGAAGCGCTTGTTGTTGATCCAGGCCACGCGGAGCAGGTCGTCCACCCCGGCGGCCTGCAGCCCCTGGTCGTGCCGCGCCGCGGCGGCGGCCACCTCGCGCCGGACCGCCTCGGGGATGGCCGGGGAGCCGGCCTGGGCCACCAGGGCGTCGCTGACGCGGTCGAACTCGTAGCGCTGCAGCTCCAGGGTGCGGCCGACGCCCGGGATCTCGCCGCGGGAGTGGATGATCTCGGCGCAGGAGATCTCCCGGTCGGCGAGGTGGCGCAGGGTCTCGAAGATCGACCCGGGGACGTCGAGCCGCGCCAGGATCAGCTCCTTCTCCCGGTCGGCCAGGACCAGCTGCCGGTCGCGCGAGAGCCGCTGCAGCCCGGTGGCCAGCGCCGCCAGGGCCTCGGGGTCCTGGCGCAGGGTGCCCGAGAAGAGGGCGGGGACGTTCTCCTCCAGCCAGCGGAGGTTGGCGTCCACCGACCGGAGACAGGCGTGGATGTCCTGCGGCATGTGGCCCCTTTCAGCGCTCCGCCTGGTGAGGGTATTCGAACCCGGCCGGCGGCGCGAAGTTCTCCTTGATGGACCGCGGCGACACCCAGCGGATCAGGTTCCACATCGAGCCGGCCTTGTCGTTGGTGCCCGAGGCCCGGGCGCCGCCGAAGGGCTGCTGCCCGACCACCGCCCCGGTGGGCTTGTCGTTGACGTAGAAGTTGCCGGCGGCGTCGGCCAGCACCCGGGTCATCCGCTCGACCGCCAGGCGGTCCCGGGCGAAGATCGCGCCGGTGAGGCCGTAGGGCGAGGTGCCGTCGCAGAGGGCCAGCGAGA